>NZ_JBIVPK010000008.1:119600-279924 GCF_044754605.1 Streptomyces sp. NPDC093064 | reverse complement strand
ATCTGGCAACCCGAAGCCGTCAGCTCCGCGATCTGCTGCAACGTGGCGCCGACGTCCGACGTACGCGTCGTCGTCATCGACTGCACCGACACCGGCGCGTCCCCGCCCACCGCCACGGAGCCGACCTGGATCTGCCGGCTCTTGCGGCGCTCGGCGAGCTTGGTCGGAACGGACGGCATGCCGAGAGAAATCGCAGTCATCTGCTGTGCAACCCCAAGTCGTGGATCAAGGTCCGGCCTCGTTCAGCGGCGGGCTCCAGGCATCGAGATTACGGCACGTCCATGTGCCCCAGCACATCCCACCCATCAAAACCCACTCAATTGAAGGCGGCCGGACGGGAGACCCGTCCGGCCGCCTTCGATGGGGTCCGCTAGGAGATTTTGACCGGGTTAACTACGTCAGCGATCAGGACGAGGATCGTAAAGCAGACGAAGACGCCCGCCACCACGTAGGCCACCGGCATCAGCTTCGCCACGTCGAACGGACCCGGGTCCGGCCGGCGCAGCACCCTCGCCAGATTCCGCCGCAGCGACTCCCACAGCGCCCCCGCGATGTGCCCGCCGTCCAGCGGGAGCAGCGGGAGCATGTTGAACAGGAACAGGGAGAGGTTGAAGCCGGCGACCAGCATCAGGGCCATGGCCAGCTGCTGGGTGGGCGGGATGTCCAGGGTGAAGATCTCGCCGCCGACGCGGGCCGCGCCGACCACGCCCATCGGGGAGTCGGGCTGGCGGGGGGCGCCGTCGAAGGCCGCGTTCCACAGGGCCGGCACCTTGCCGGGCAGGCTCGCGATGGAGTGGACGGCCTCGCCGAGCCGGTCGCCCATCCAGGTCACGGACTGGCCGAAGTCCTGGCGGACGATGCCGGTGGCGGCGCTGAAGCCGAGGAATCCGGCGCTCACGTACTGCCCCTGCACGATCTGGCCGTGGGAGTCCTTCTTGGCGACCTGGTTGGTGGCGATCTTCGCGTGCAGGGTGACGTCCTGGCCCTTGCGGTCGACGACGATCGACACCTCCTTGCCGGGGTTGGCGCGGATCAGGTCGGACAGCTGGTTCCAGTTGCCGGTCTTCATCCCATTGAAGGAGACGATCTTGTCGCCCGCCTTCAGACCCGCGGCCGCGGCCGGCGCCGGGGCGTCGGTCTTCGTGCAGTTGTCGCGGTTCTCGCTCTGTGCGATGACGCACTGGGAGACCGAGCTGACGGTGGTCGTCTGCTGCGAGATGCCGAAGCCCATGAGGACGGTCAGGAACAGCGCGACCGCGAGGATCAGGTTCATGAAGGGGCCCGCGAACATCACGATGACCCGCTTCCACGGGGCACGCGTGTAGAACAGGCGCTTCTCGTCACCGGGGCCGAGTTCCTCGAAGGCCGCCGAACGGGCGTCCTCGATCATGCTGCGCCAGGGCGAGGTGGAGCGGGCGGTGATCCGGCCGTCGTCGCCCGGCGGGAACATGCCGATCATGCGGATGTAGCCGCCGAACGGGATGGCCTTGATGCCGTACTCCGTCTCGCCCTTCCTGCGCGACCAGAGCGTCGGGCCGAATCCCACCATGTACTGCGGCACGCGGATGCCGAAGAGCTTGGCGGTGGACAGATGCCCCAGCTCGTGCCACGCGATCGAGACCAGCAGGCCCACCACGAAGACGACTATGCCGAGGATCATCATCAAGGACGTCATGCACGCGCCTCCGCTGTCGCCGTCCGCGCTGTCAGTTCCCGGGCCCTGGCGCGGGCCCAGGTCTCCGCTTCGAGGACGTCCGGCACCGTCAGGGTAGTTCCCGTACGGGGTGTGCCGTGTTCCTCGACCACTTGTGTCACGGTCTCCATGATCCCGTTGAAGGGCAGTGTGCCGCGCAGAAACGCGTCGACGCACTCCTCGTTGGCCGCGTTGAACACGGCCGGGGCGGTGCCGGCGAGCCGGCCCACGTGCCGGGCGAGCCCCACGGAGGGGAAGGCCTCGTTGTCGAGCGGGAAGAACTCCCAGGTCGACGCCTTGCTCCAATCGAAGGCGGGCGCGGCGTCGGGAACGCGTTCGGGCCAGCCCAGGCCGATGGCGAGGGGCCCGCGCATGTCGGGGGGCGTCGCCTGGGCGAGGGTGGATCCATCGGTGAACTCAACCATCGAGTGGACATACGACTGCGGATGCACGACGACCTCAATGCGATCGAAGGAAATGTCGTACAGCAGGTGTGCCTCGATGACCTCCAGCCCCTTGTTGACCAGGGTGGCGGAGTTGACCGTGATCACCGGACCCATCGCCCAGGTGGGGTGGGCGAGGGCGTCCTCGACGGTGACGTCGGCGAGCTGGGCCTTGGTCCGGCCGCGGAAGGGCCCGCCGGAGGCGGTGACGACCAGCTTGCGCACATCGGTCCGCGTCCCCGCCGCGAGTGCCTGGAAGAGGGCGGCGTGCTCGGAGTCCACGGGAATGATCTGACCGGGCTTGGCGAGCGCCTTGACCAGCGGGCCGCCGACGATGAGCGACTCCTTGTTGGCGAGCGCGAGGGTGCGGCCCGCCTCCAGGGCGGCGAGGGTCGGGGCGAGGCCGATGGAGCCGGTGATGCCGTTGAGGACGGTGTGGCAGTCGGAGGCGGCGAGCTGGGGGGCCGCGTCCGGTCCGGCGAGGATCTCGGGGAGCGGCTCGGACGTCCCGTACTGCGCGGCGAGCGCCTCGCGCAGGGCCGGTACGACGTCCTCGCGGGCCACGGCGACGGTCCGCACCCGCAGCCGGTACGCCTGCTCGGCGAGGAGACCGACCCGTCCGCCGTTGGCGGAGAGCCCGGTGACCCGGAAGCGGTCCGGGTTGCGCAGTACGAGGTCGATGGCCTGGGTGCCGATGGACCCGGTGGACCCGAGGACCACCACGTCCTTGGGCCCGTCCCCGGCGACGGGGTCGAAGACGAGGTGCGGGTCGGCGAGAGGGGCTGGACTGTCGCTCATTCCCCCATTGTGGCGGCAGCGGCTCCCCGAACGGACAGCGCGTCCCTCCCGATGGGGGAGCGAGTCGCCGGTCGCCGCGCCGGGACGCGGCACGGCGCGCCCCCGCCGGCGGACGCGGTCGGCCGCCCGGTGGCCGATGCCTCCGGGCGGCCGGTGGAGATCGCCGACGGGTGGGTACCGCGTCTCGTGGCCGTCGGCCTGCCGTCACCTGATCGGGCGGTGCACGTTCTCCCGTTCGCTCGGGCCGGGGTCCGCCGCCGCGATCCAGGGGCCGTCGTCCGACGGGTCGATGACCCCTTCCTCCAGCCAGGTGTAGGCGCCGCCGAGGACGCCCTTGACGACCTTGCGGTCGAGGTCGTCGGTGTTGGTCCACAGGCGGTCGAAGAGTTCGGCGACGCGGATGCGGGACTGGCGGCAGAAGGCGTCGGCGAGCTGGTAGGCCTCGCGGCCGTGGTCGCCCTGGGAGCGCAGGAGCTCGGCGCGGACGCAGGCCGCGCTCATCGCGAACAGTTCGGCGCCGATGTCGACGACCCTGCCGAGGAAGCCCTGCTTGGTCTCCATCCGGCCCTGCCAGCGGGACATGGCGTAGAAGGTGGAGCGGGCGAGCTTGCGGGCGTGGCGTTCGACGTAGCGCAGATGGCCGGAGAGGTCGAGGTGCCCGGGCGGGTGGAACTCGGCGTACGAGCGCGGGAGCTGGCCCGGGCCCGCGACCAGCTTGGGCAGCCACTTGGCGTAGAAGACGCCCGCGTTCGCGCCCGCCCTCGCCTTGTCCGAGAGGGTCTTGTCGGGGTCGATGAGGTCGCCGGCGACCGAGAGGTGGGCGTCGACCGCCTCGCGCGCGATCAGCAGGTGCATGATCTCGGTGGAGCCCTCGAAGATGCGGTTGATGCGCAGGTCGCGCAGCATCTGCTCGGCGGGCACCGCGCGTTCCCCGCGGGCGGCGAGGGACGCGGCTGTCTCGAAGCCGCGGCCGCCGCGGATCTGGACCAGTTCGTCGGCCATCCGCCAGGCCATCTCGGAGCCGTAGAGCTTGGCGAGGGCGGCCTCGATGCGGATGTCGTTGCGGTTCTCGTCGGCCATCTGGGACGACAGGTCGAGCACCGCCTCCAGCGCGAAGGTGGTGGCCGCGATGAAGGAGATCTTGGAGCCGACCGCCTCGTGCAGCGCGACCGGCTTGCCCCACTGCTCGCGGGCCGCGGACCACTCGCGGGCGATCTTCAGGCACCACTTGCCCGCGCCCGCGCACATCGCCGGCAGGGAGAGTCGGCCGGTGTTCAGGGTGGTCAGGGCGATCTTCAGGCCCTGCCCCTCGGCGCCGATGCGGTGGGTGGCCGGGACCCGGACCCGGTGGAAGCGGGTGACGCCGTTCTCGATGCCGCGCAGGCCCATGAAGGCGTTGCGGTTCTCCACCGTGATGCCCTCGGAGGCGGCCTCGACGACGAAGGCGGTGATGCCGCCGCGGTGGCCCTCCGACTTCGGCACGCGTGCCATGACGACGAGGAGGTCGGCCACGACCCCGTTGGTCGTCCACAGCTTGACCCCGTCGAGGATGTAGTCGTCGCCGTCCGGGACCGCCGTGGTCGCCAGGCGTGCCGGGTCGGAGCCGACGTCCGGCTCGGTGAGCAGGAAGGCGGAGATGTCGGTGCGGGCGCAGCGCGGCAGGAAGGTGTCCTTCTGCTCCTGGGTGCCGAAGAGTTTCAGCGGCTGCGGTACGCCGATCGACTGGTGCGCGGAGAGCAGCGCGCCGATCGCGGGGCTGGCGGAGCCGGCCAGGGCGAGGGCCTTGTTGTAGTAGACCTGGGTCAGGCCGAGGCCGCCGTACTTGGTGTCGATCTTCATACCGAGGGCGCCGAGCTCCTTGAGCCCGGTGATGACCTCGTCCGGGATCCGCGCGTCGCGCTCGATGCGGGCCGAGTCGATCTTCGTCTCGCAGAAGTCGCGGAGCTTGGACAGGAACTCCTCGCCGCGCTGGGCGTCGTCGGCGGCGGGCAGCGGATGCGGATGTATGAGGTCGAGCCGGAAGCGGCCGAGGAACAGCTCCTTGGCGAAGCTTGGCCTGCGCCAGTCCTGCTCCCGGGCGGCCTCCGCCACCTGCCGGGCCTCGCGCTCGGTGACCGTGGGCTTGTTGGACGTTGGTGCGGACATGAGGCTCACCTCGCCGCGAAGAGGGATGTGGGGGCGGTACGTTACCGACCGGTGCTACTGGATCGTATGTACCCGATACCGGGCGGATCCACCACCCCACGCGCACGGACGCTCGCAGTCCACCGTCTGTTTCGGTGTGATGCCACCCCCAGCATCCTGTGCGCGGGGCGTGACGACCACTCGTGTACTCCGTTCGGATGGCCCCGCCCCGGACCAGGGGAGGAAAACAATCGAAGCGCTTCGACAGGCTATGGACACCCACTCTCGCCGGGGTTACTGTCGAACCACCCTCACGCCCCGATGTCAGCACCGCGCACTGTCGAAGCGCTTCACACAATTTGGAGAGCTGGATGGTCACCCTCGCCGAGGTCGCCCAGCACGCCGGAGTCTCGGCGAGCACGGTGAGCTACGTCCTCAGCGGCAAGCGGTCCATCTCCGCGAGCACCCGACAGCGGGTCGAGGAGAGCATCCGGGAGCTCGGCTACCACCCGAACGCGGGCGCCCGCGCCCTGGCGAGCAGCAGGTCCAACATCATCGCCCTGATGGTCCCGCTGCGTACCGACATGTACGTGCCGGTGATGATGGAGATCGCCATCGCCGTGGCGACCACCGCCCGCACGCACGGCTACGACGTGCTGCTGCTCACCGGTGAGGAGGGCCCCGACGCGGTGCGCCGGGTCACCGGCAGCGGACTCGCCGACGCCATGATCCTGATGGACGTCGAGCTGGACGACGAACGACTGCCGCTGCTGCGCGGGACCGACCAGCCGTCGGTCCTGATCGGGCTGCCCGCCGACACCACCGGGCTGACCTGCGTGGACCTGGACTGGGGTGCGACGGGCGCGCTGTGCGTGGAGCACCTGGCACTGCTCGGGCACCGTGACATCGCCGTCATCGGCGAGGCGCCCGCGGTCTACGAACGGCACACCGGCTTCGCCGAGCGCACCCTCGACGGTCTGCGTTCCCGGGCCCGCGAGCTGGGCCTGGGCCTGCTGCACCGCCCGTGCGAGGGCGGGTACGACGCGATGGCGGTGACCCTGGCCCGGATCCTCGACGAGCGCCCCGGCACCACCGGCTTCGTCGTGCAGAACGAGTCCGCCGTCGAACCCCTGCTCGCCCTGCTGCGCCAGCAGGGCCGCGCGGTCCCCGAGGACGTGTCGGTGGTCGCGATCTGCCCGGACCAGGTCGCTGTCCAGGCCTCGGTGCGCCTGACCTCGGTGGGCGTCCCCGCCCAGGAGATGGGCCGGCACGCCGTCGCGCGCCTGGTGGCCAAGCTCGACGGACGCGGCACGGACGAAGTGGTGCTCATCGCGCCCGAGTTGACGGTCCGGGCGAGTTCCGGGCCGGTTCCCTCCGGCTCCTGACACCGGTCCGCTCCGGCCCCGGCCCGCCCAGGACGCCTCCGCCCCCACCCCCCACTCCTTCAAGGAGCACTCTTGAACCCTCTCCCAGCTGAAGCAGGGAGATTCCTGGCTCACGTCGCCTGCGGATCCAGCGGACCAGCAGGTCTTACACGATCAACACCAGCCGGGGTGGAACCAGCCCGGTTTGGCACTGCAAGCGAAGGAGTTGCTGTGCTGGCTTGGTTCTCGCTCAGCACGCTGGAGAGCGTACCAGCCCGTCCCATTCCTCCCCGCTCTGAAGGGCGGGGCATCCTCGGAGGAACCCGGTGAACCAGCATGCCGAGACCCAGCCCCCGCACGGCCCGGTCAGCCTCGCCCAGTCCTCCCCCACGGTCGGCATGTTCCGCGACCGGGACGGCGTGCTTGAGTGGAGCGGCCGCCAGGAGACCGTACGCATCGAGCCGTGGGGGCCGGACGCGGTCCGGGTGCGCGCCCGGCTCGGGGGCCCGGTCCTGGACGGCCTGCCCGGTGCGCTCCTCGCCCACGCGCCGGCCACCGAGAGCACCGTCAAGATCGAGGACGGCCGCGGACGCCTGACCGTCGGCGCGCTCACGGTCGACGTCGACGCCGCGGGCCTGGTCCGCTTCCTGCGCACGGACGACCTCACGGAGCTACTGGCGGAGGAGCGCGCCCACTTCTGGTGGCCGGGCCCCCGCCTCTACACCGCCGTCGGCAACGGCCACCACCGCCTGGAGCAGCGCTTTTCCGCCTACGACGACGAGAGGCTGTACGGCCTCGGCCAGCACCAGCACGGCCGGCTGGACCAGAAGGGCCTGGTCGTCGACCTGGTCCAGCGCAACGCCGAGGTCACCATCCCCGTGCTCACCTCCAGCCGCGGCTACACCCTGCTGTGGAACAACCCGGCCATCGGCCGCGTGGAGCTGGCCGGGAACGGCACCCGCTGGGTGGCGGACTCCGCCCGCCAGATCGACTACTGGATCACCGCGGGCTCCCCGGCCGACACCCAGCGCCGCTACAGCGCGGTGACCGGACGTACGCCCATGCTGCCCGAGTGGGCGGCCGGCTTCTGGCAGTGCAAACTGCGCTACCGCACCCAGGACGAACTCCTCGAAGTGGCCCGGGAGTACAAGCGGCGGAACCTGCCCATCGACGCGATCGTCTGCGACTTCTTCCACTGGACCCACCTGGGCGAGTGGAAGTTCGACCCCGAGGAGTGGCCGGACCCGGCGGCTATGGTGCGCGAGCTGACGAACCTCGGCATCAAGCTGGTGGTGTCCGTCTGGCCGTCGGTGTCCCCGCTGAGCGAGAACCACCCGGTGATGGAGCAGCGCGGCTACTTCATCGGCACCCAGTACGGCCCGATGGCGCACGCCGACTGGCCGGACAAGCAGGTCGCCTCCACCGTCCAGGTCGCCTTCTACGACGCAACCAACCCCGAGGCGCGCGCGTTCGTGTGGTCCAGGATCAAGGAGAACTACCTGGACCCGTACGGCATCACGGCGTTCTGGCTGGACGCCTGCGAGCCGGAGCTGAAGCCGGGCTTCGCCGAGAACCTGCGCTACTGGGCGGGCCCCGGCCTGGAGGTCGGCAACCTCTACCCGGCGGAGAACTCCCGCGCCTTCGAGGAGGGCCTGCGCGCCGCCGGCGTGGACGAGGTGATCACTCTCAACCGCTCGGCGTGGGCGGGCAGTCAGCGCCACGGCGCCGCCCTGTGGTCCGGTGACATCGGCACCGACTTCGCGACCCTGCGCCGCCAGATCGCGGCCGGCCTGAACACCGCGCTGTCCGGGATCCCCTGGTGGAACACCGACATCGGCGGCTTCCACGGCGGCGACCCGGACGATCCCGCCTACCAGGAACTGCTCGTACGCTGGTTCCAGTTCGGCGCGCTGTCCCCGCTGATGCGGCTGCACGGCTTCCGGGACCCGGGCATGCCGCTGGGCCCGGAGATGACCGGCGGCCCCAACGAGGTCTGGTCGTACGGCGAGCAGGCGTACCCCGTCCTGGAGAAGTACCTGCGGCTGCGCGAGCGCCTGAAGCCGTACGTGCTGGAGGTCATGCGGGAGGCCCACGAGGAGGGGCTGCCCGTGATGCGGCCGCTGTTCCTGGAGTTCCCCGCGGACCAGACGGCGTGGACGGCGGACGACTCCTACCTCCTCGGCCGGGACCTGCTGGTCGCCCCGGTGCTGACGGCCGGGGCCACGGCCCGCACCGCGTACCTCCCGGCGGGCGCGCGGTGGACCGACGCGTGGACCGGCCGGGAGTACGCGGGCGGTACGGCCGTGACGGTCGACGCCCCGCTGGACCGGATCCCGCTGTTCCTGCGGGACGGGGCCGAGCTGCCGGTCGCCGGGTAGCGCGGCCCGGACGCGGACGTGCGGCCGGTCCCTCCCCTGTGCGGGACCGGCCGCACACTCATGGGCCCCGGGTCAGCTGCTGCTGACCGTGAGGCTGTTGGTGGTGAAGTCCAGTCCGCCGGACGACGACGTGATCTCGTAGCCGAACTGCACGTCCCCGATGGTCACGTTGCCGAACCAGCCCTTGGTGTCCTTGATCCACTTCAGGAGGGGCAGGATGTTCACCGTGCCGGAGTTGGAGTTGGAGCTGCGGATGAACGAGAAGACGTCGTTCGAGCCGTTGTTGCCTTTGTAGACGCTCCAGGTCGAGCCGCCGAGGGTGACGCTGCCCTGGGAGCTGCCGAGCGGGCCGACGGCCCCGGTCTTGTTGACCCAGAGCATGACCTCGTACTTGTAGCCGGTGTCCCAGATGTCGTACGAGGTGTTGTACGCGCCGGAGGACGGGACGGTGACGTTGTAGCCGCTGGTGAGCGAGGCGAGCGAGGTGATCGGCTTGTTGACCACCTTCTTGGCGTTCGGGTAGGACTTGATGCCGCCCGTGTTGGGGTGGTTCGCCCACACGCCCCAGTTGGTGCCGGAGTTGGCCCAGATGCACTGGCTGCCGGTGCCGGAGCCCCAGATGTTGTTGTACAGCGTGTAGCCGTTGAGCGTGGTGTTGCCCCACTGGTCGCAGGAGTTCCAGACGGCGGCCTGGGCGGGGGCGGAGGCGAGGCCGACGGTGGCGCCGAGGGCGAGGGCGGGCGCGAGCAGCGCCGTGGAGAGTCTGCTCCGGGTGCGTGTTGCCATGGTGGTGTCCCTTCCATGGGTGGGGGGAGTTGCGGGGGGTCACCACGTCCTCAGGTCGAGGGCGCGGGCCTCTCCGGCGACCAGGTCGAGCGGTCGTGCGCCGGAGGGAGTCCTCAGGTCGATGCGGAGGGTACGGGTGGGGCGCAGCAGCGCCGTGGCCGCGTCAGCGCTCCAGGCCAGGTCGACTTCGGCCCCGAACCGGGTGCGGATCCCGCGCAGTTCGCCCTCCGGGTACGCCGACGGGAGCGCGGGCAGCAGGACCAGCCGGTCCGGGGTGGACCGCACCAGCGTCTCGATCAGTACGGCGGGCAGGGCGTGGGCGGCGTCGGCGTTGTAGACGTTCCGGTCCGGGTAGTGGGCGCTCATCAAGGAGGCGTGGAAGTAGTCGCCCTCAAGTACGTACCGGAGGGCGCGGCCGACGCGTTCGCCGTCGCCTAGGCGGGCCGCGATCAGGGCGTGATGGAGGTGGCCGTGGGCCGAGTCGTTCTCCGCGCCGCGCAGCGCGAGGGCGCGGTGGGCGGCGGCGGCCAGGCCCGGGGTGTCGTGGGGGTCGATCTCGTCCAGCGGCCAGACGGCGTAGAGGTGGCTGAGGTGGCGGTGGTCGTAGGCGTCCGCCAGGCCGGGCCACGCCCATTCGGCGAGGGCGCCGTCGGCGTTGATCCGGTGCGGTGGGAGGCGGTCGGCGAGGGCCTGCCAGCGGTCGGCGTCGGGGGTGCCGGGGTGGTAGGCGGCGGCCGTCCGCAGGGCGTGCCGGGCGGCGGAGAGGTCCATGGCCGCGTTGAGCGTGCCCCAGCTCGCGTTGGCGGGGCGGTTCTCGGGCGAGTAGGAGGGGACGACCACGAGGTGGCCGTGCTCGTCGGTGCGGGTGAGGAAGTCCTCGTAGAACCGGGCGACTTCGGCGAGCGCGGCGGCGGTGCGGGGCTCCTGGGCGCCGCGTGTCTCGTCGAGGTCGACGAGCGGCTTGAGCAGCCAGTCGGCGCCGGCGGTCCACAGGTGCAGCGGGTACTCACGGCTGAAGTGGTACGCGTGGCCGGACTCGCCGTCGGTGTGCGCGGGCGCCACGGCCCCCCGGGCGCCGAAGGTCGCGCGAGCGTTGTCCCGCCAGTCGGGGAGTTGTGCCTCGACGAGCCGGGCCAGGGCCTCGCCGACCTCGGGGAGGCCGGCCGCGGCGGCGGAGGCGGTCTGGAGGTTGAGGTTGGCGTCCGTGGTGAACGCGCCGGACCAGGCCGTGTCCCAGTCGCCGGTCCACAGTCCGGTGAGCCGGGGCGGGAGCAGGCCGCTGGCGGAGAGCAGATGGTAGCGGCCGGCCGCGAACAGCCGCTCCACCAGGGCCGCGCTGCCCGGCCGCTTGAGCAACTCCGAGCCTGATAGGGCGCGTTCGACGGGCTCGCCGCGCAGGTCGAGGGTGACGCGGTGGTAGGCGGTGCGGTGCGCGGGCAGATGGCGGTCGAGGAGGTCGTCGTACGTCCGCCCGGTCAGCAGGTCGAGCAGGGCCTCCGCTTCCTCGGTCACGGACGGTTCACCGGTGTGCCGGCGCACCCGGGTGAGCAACAGCAGCGAGTCCGCGCCGGTGACGCGCACTCCGGGCGGGGCGAGCGCCGTGGTGCCACCGGTGACGGCGACCAGCAGCACGCCGGTGTAGGCGCGGTCGCTGCCGGGGTAGCGGGCGTGCAGGCTCAGTACGGCGCCCTCGGCGGTGAGCAGCGCCCCTTGGCCGACGCCGAGGCCGGGCGGCACGCCGGGCAGCCGGTGGTCCAGACGGACGTCGAGCGTGGGGCCGGGCGCGGTGACGTGCTGGACGATCACGTCGTCGGCGCGTGAGACGAAGACGCGGCTGATCCGTTCCCCGCACACCGCCGTCGCCTCGCCGCTGGTGAAGTCGACCGAGCGGCGGTAGGGGGTCCCCCTTGTTCGAGCGGAGTCGTGAACTCGGGGGACCTGCCGGGCGCGGGGCGGGCGGCTCAGCCGGATCCGCAAGGCCGGGTGGAAGGGCTGCACCCACTGCACCGCCCGTCCGTCCGTGAAGGACTCGGCGGCCGTGCGGTCGCCGGCCAGCAACCGGTCCTGGAGAGCGGGCAGTTCATCGGCGAGTTGCGGGGGCCTGGCGTGCTCGCCGCCGTTGGGGCGGACGAGGGTGTGATGGGTGACGATCACACGGTCGTCGTCCGGATCGCCGAACACCAGGGCGCCGTGGTGGCCGTTGCCGCTGAGGAAGGCGTCCTCCCAGCGGGCGGCCGGGAGGGGTTCCCAGGTTCCGTGCCGAAGTCCCCCGGTCACGGTTTCAGCACCGCCGCTCCGTACCGACCGAGCATCGTGCGGCCGGTCACGGGCGCCCCGGTGAGCAGGTCGCGGTGGGTGCCCGGCACGTCGACGGTCACCGGCTCGCGCCCGTGGTTGAGCAGGAACAGCAGTTCGCCGCGCCGGACGGCCTCGACCCCGGCGGGCAGCCCGTCCAGCACCGGGCGGGCGCCCGCACCGGCGGCGATGCGGGTGAGCAGGGTGCGCAGTGCCTCGGGCTCCGGGAGGGTGGAGACGTACCAGGCGCGGCCCCGGCGGAGCACGGCGGGCAGCCCGTCGAGCTCGCCGCCCTGGTACGGGACCGTCTCGTCGGCGGTGCCGGCGGCCTCGATCTCCTCCGACCACAGCGTCCCGCGCAGTCCGCCCGCGCACGCGACGCTCTCCCCCGCGTCCAGCGGCCACCACTCGTGCAGCGTGCGGATGCCGAACAGTTCACGCAGCCGCGGATCCATGCCGCCGGGGCGAATACGGTCGTCCTCGTCGGCGACCCCGGTGAGGAAACCGCACACGAGGGTGCCGCCGCCGGCGACGTACGCCAGGAGGTTGTCGATCGCCGCGTCGGTGAGCAGGTAGAGCTGGGGGACGACGACGAGCCGGTAGGCGGTGAGGTCGTGCTCGGGATGGGCGAAGTCGGTGGCGAGGCGGGCTTCCCACAGGGCGCGGTGCCAGGCGCGCAGTACCTCGGGGTACTCGATGTGCTCGGACGGGCGGCCGTCCTGGTCGCAGGCCCACCAGGAGTGCCAGTCGTGGAGGACCGCGATGTCGCGGGTGCCGTGGGTGCCGGACACCTCGGCGCCGATCCGCCGCAGTTCGGCGCCGATCCGCTTGACCTCCTGGAACGTACGGCCCTGCTCGCCGGCGTGGCCGACCATCCCGGAGTGGAACTTCTCCGCGCCCTGCCGGGACTGGCGCCACTGGAAGTAGCAGACGGCGTCGGCGCCGTGTGCCACCGCCTGAAGGGACCACAGGCGGTTGAGCCCGGGCGGCTTGGGATGGTTGACGGCACGCCAGTTGACCGGACCGGCCGCCTGTTCCATGAGCATCCAGGGGCCGCGGGCCTGGGAGCGGGTGAGGTCCTGGACGAACGCGCCGTACTGGGCGCCCAGGGGATCGCGCGGGTCGGGGTAGAGGTCGACGGAGACGACGTCCTCCTCGGCGGCCCAGCGCCAGCCGTCCTGACCGGACCACAGCGGCATGAAGTTGGTGGTGACCGGAAGGTGCGGGGTGTGCCGGCGGACGATGTCGCGTTCGGCGCGGTAGCACTCCAGGAGCATGTCGGAGGTGAAGCGGCGGAAGTCCAGGACCTGGGCGGGGTTCTTCAGGTAGTGGGCGCGGCGCGCGGGCAGGATGCCGTCCCAGCTGTCGTAGCCCTGGCTCCAGAACGCCGTTCCCCAGGCGGCGTTGAGGGCGTCGAGGGTGCCGTACCGGGTGCGCAGCCAGCGGCGGAAGGCGGAGGCGGCCTCGTCGCCGTGGTCGTGGGTGCAGTACTCGTTGTTGATGTGCCACATCGTGAGGGCGGGGTGGTCGGCATAGCGGGCGGCCAGGTCCTCGGTGATGGCGGCGGCGTAGCGGCGGTAGGTGGCGCTGGAGTGCGAGAAGTGCTGTCGGCCGCCCCACCACTCGGTGCGGCCGTCCTCGTCGCGGGGCAGGGTGTCGGGGTGCAGGCGGCCCATCCAGGGCGGGGGCGAGGAGGTGGGGGTGGCGAGGACGACTCCGACGCCGTTGGCCTCCATGAGGTCCATCACGGTGTCGAGCCAGCCGAACTCGCGGGCGCCGGGGTGCGGTTCGAGCTTCGACCAGGAGAACACGCCGAGGGTGACGGAGTTGACCCCGGCGTCCTTCATCAGCCGGACGTCCTCGTGCCAGGTCTCCTCGGGCCACTGCTCGGGGTTGTAGTCGCCGCCGAAGAGGATGCGGCCGTTGGTCGTCTGCATGACAGTGTCCTCACCTTGGAAGAAGGTCGCCGCGCGGGAGCCGCCTATCCCTTGACGGCCCCCGTGAGCATCCCCTTCCTGAAGTGCTTCTGGACGAACGGCGACAGCACGGCCACCGGCAGCAGCGCCATCACCATGACCGCCATCTGCACGGCGAGCCCGGACAGTTGACCGGTCTTGATGGACTGGGCGAGGCCCACCGGGGCCTGCTGCTTCTGGACGAGCTGGATCATGACGTTCTGGAGCGGCAGCATGCTCTGGTCGTTGAGGTAGAGGGACGCGTTGAACCACGCGCTCCAGTAGCCGACCGCGTAGAACAGCGTGATCACGGCGAGCACCGCACGGGACAGCGGCATCACGATCTGCCACAGGATGCGCAGGTCGCCGGCGCCGTCGATGCGGGCGCTGTCGAGGAGTTCCGGCGAGATGTTCATGAAGAAGCCGCGCAGCACGAGGATGTTGAACACGCTCACCGCGCTGGGCAGGATCAGCGCGAGGTAGGTGTCGGTCAGGCCGAGGGTCTGCACCAGCAGGTAGGTGGGGATGAGGCCGGCGCTGAAGAACATCGTCGCCAGCAGCGTCATCAGGATCCAGCGGTGGCCGAGCGAGCCGGTGCGGGACAGGCCGTAGGCGCACAGTACGGACACGGTCATCGAGAACAACGTGCCGATCAGGGTGACCAGGGTGCTGACGACCGCGGCGCGGGTGACCTGGCCGCCGCCGAGCAGTTCCCGGTAGGCGACGAAGGTGACGCCCTTGGGCACCATGACCAGACCGCCGGCCTCGTCGATGGTCTTGCGCGAGGAGAGGCTGGTGACGACGACGATCCACAGCGGGAAGAGGATCGCCAGGCAGGCCAGGGTCAGGACCAGTCCCTTGCCCGCGAGGCCGGCCCCGGTGGGCTTCTCCTCCCACACCGGCCGGGCCGGGGCGGCCCACCGGCGGCGTTCGCGTACGGGCTTGCCGATCACGGTGGTCACTTCCGGTACACCCCCTGCTCGCCCATGAGATGGGCCACCTTGTTCGCGGCGAGGACCAGTCCGAGGCTGACCACGCCCTTGATCAGGCCGGCGGCGGCCGCGTAGCCGAAGTCCTGGTTGCGTACGCCGTTCCACCACACGAAGGTGTCCAGGACCTCCGCGGCTCCGGGGCCCACGGCGTCGCGTTGCAGCAGGATCTGTTCGAAGCCGACGGTGAGGGCGTCGCCGACGCGCAGCACGAGGAGCAGCGCGATCACCGGGCGCAGCGCGGGCAGCGTGACGTGCCAGACGCGGCGCCACCGTCCGGCGCCGTCCATCGCCGCGGCCTCGTACAGGTCCGGGCTCACCGAGGCGAGCGCGGCGAGGAAGACGATGATCCCCCAGCCGGCGTCCTTCCACACGCTCTGCGCGGTGATGAGGAACTTGAAGGTGCTGGGGTCGGTCATGATGTCAAGGCCGTCGTAGCCGTGCTGCCGCAACAGTTGGGAGAGCAGCCCGGCGCCGCCGAGCAGTTGCTGGAAGACGGCGACGACCAGCACCCAGGAGAAGAAGTGCGGCAGGTACAGCACGGCCTGCGCGACCGCCCGCACCCGGGGTCTGACCACGCTGTTGATGAGCAGCGCGAGCAGGATCGGGAGGGGGAAGTACAGCACGAGCTGGAGGAAGAACAGCACCAGAGTGTTCTTCATCGCGTTCCAGAAGGCCGAGTCCGCGAAGATCGCCTGGAAGTTCTCCAGGCCCACCCAGGGGCTGTGCACGATGGAGACGACGCCGTTGTCGCTGATGTAGGGGTCGTAGTCCTGGAAGGCGACGACGTTGCCGAGGATCGGTATGTAGTTGAACAGCAGGACGAGGACGACGGCCGGGAGCGTCATCAGGAGCAGCACGCGGTCGCGTCTGAACCTGATGCGCGGGCTCAGCCTCCCCGGGCGCGGATCGCCCCTGGTTCCGGTGGCGCCGCCGGACGCCCTCGCCGTCGTGCCGGCCTCGGTCCTGCTCCGAGGCACCGTGCTGTGGGACACGGCCGGTCTCCTTGCCTCAGCGCCCGGGTCAGCCTGCCGCCGAACCGTTCTCGTCGAGGATCTTCCTGTACCAGTCGCGCAGGTCGTCGCCGCCCTTTCTCTTCCAGTCGGAGACGGCCTGCTGCATGTCGGCGATCTTCTTGTGGCCGCGGACGATGTCGTCCTCCAGCTGTTCGAAGTCGTTGGACAGGTTGGTCCAGCGGGAGGGTTCGGTGATCTGCATGCCGTAGAAGGCGGACTTCCTGGTGAAGGCGCCCATCCGCTGCTGCCACTCGACCTGGGCCCTGGTGATGTCGGGGAGGTCGGGGTGAGCGAGGGTCGGGGCGGGGCTCGCGACCATGACGTAGGCGTTCATGACCTCGTTGTTGCCCTTGTCGTTCTTGACGGGCACCCCGTCCTTGAGGGTGTAGTGCGTGCCCTCGACGCCGTAGTTGGTGAGCATGTACTCCTTGGTGCCGTACGGGGCGGCGGTGACGTTGGCGACGGCCAGCACGTCGCGGACGACCGACTCGGAAGCCTTCTTGCTGACGAAGGCGAAGATGTTGGCGGGCTGGGTGGCCCACAGGGTGGGGTGGCCGCCGTCGTGGCCGAAGACGTCCATGCCCGAGACCTTGAAGTCCGGGTTCTGGGTGGCCTGTTCGGCGGCGCGGCCGTACCACTGCGAGATGTCGTTGTTGTAGATCAGGAACTCGCCGGCGGCGAACTTGGGGCCCGGGTCGGTGGAGGCGCTCTTGCCCAGCTCGAAGTCGGGGTGGACGTATCCGGCGGCGAAGAGCTTGCGGGTCCACTCCAGCGCCTCCAGGTACTCCTGGGTCTCGACGCGGTTGACCAGCTTGCCGTCGACGAGGTCCCAGCCGAGGGGCTTCTCGCCGCCGGAGAGCACACCGAAGGCGTTGAACGCCGTCCACTTCATGTCGCCGCAGGCCCACCGCTTGGCCCGGGCGTTGGTGATCTCCTTGGCCAGCGCCAGGAACTCGTCCGCCGAGCGGGGAAGTTCGTACCCCTCCTTGTCGAAGAGGTCCTGGCGGTAGAGGGGCACGATGTTCGTGACGTAGGAGGCGGGCATCGGCAGGCCGCGGAGCCTGCCGCCGAAGATGGAGCGCTGCCAGGCGTCCGTCGGAATCGCCGCGAGGTTCGGGTACTCCTTGACCCCGTCCCCGGACAGGTAGGGGCCGAGGTCGGCGAACTTGCTGGTGATGGCACTGGGGATCTTGCCGCCCATGTTCCAGCCGGGGACCACCACTACGTCCGGGATGCTGCTGGAGGCGAGGACCGCTCCGAGCTTCTGGTCGTAGGTGTTGCCGTCCTGGTTCTGCCAGACGACGTCGACGCCGATGAGGTCGTTCATCGCCCGGTAGTACGCGTTGTCCTGCTTGGGCGGGGAGCCCCAGAAGGGCGACATGACGCTGACCTTGCCGCCCTTGCCGAGCTTCTTCGGCACGGAGGTCTCGAGGCCGGCGAGGTCGAGCGGGCGGGTGAAGCCGACGGCGGAGCCGTTCTTGGCGGGGATGTCGGGCGAGACGACGTTGTTCGCGACGTAGGACGGCAGCAGCTTCCTGGCGCCCTTGCCCGACGTGGTGCCGCCGCGCGAGCCGCCGTCGCCACCGTCGCAGGCGGCGAGCAGCGGCATCCCTCCCGTCACCGCTGCGGCGGCGACCGCCGTGGAGGCGAGGAAGCTTCTCCGGCTGGGGCCGGTGGAGGCGGGGGCGGCGTTCGGCGTCATTGCGTCAACCCTTCGTGGCGCACCAGGACACCCGGCGGTGGGGCCGTCGGCTGCGGTGTCTTGATGTATCGATACGGGGAGGTCGAACTGAGTCGAAGCGCTTCGATGTTGCTGCGAGGTTAAGTGAACACCTGAGGGCGCACAAGGGTCGGTTCCAAGATTGCTCCGAGGCGCGGCCCAACGGACTGGTCTCATACGCCCCTTGAGGTGCGGGCCAGGAACCGGACTTGCTGCCCCGGACCGTCTTGACACCCGCCCCCGAGTCGACTGAGCATCGAAGCGCTTCGAAAGAGGCTTGCCGTTCCAGCGCTAGGGGACCCCCACGTGACCGTACGAACGCCTCACACGCCTCCGTTCCGCGATCCGCGGCTGCCGTTCGCGAAGCGCGTCGACGATCTGCTGGCGCGGCTGACCCTCGACGAGAAGGTCTCCTTCCTGCACCAGTTCGCGCCCGCCGTTCCGCGACTGGGCCTCGCCGCGTTCCGCACCGGTCAGGAGGCGCTGCACGGGGTGGCGTGGATGGGCCCGGCGACGGTCTTCCCGCAGGCCGTCGGGCTCGGCGCCACCTGGAACGACGACCTGGTGCGACGGATCGGCGAGGCGGTGTCCCGCGAGGTCCGGGCGATGCGCGCCCGCGACGACCGCGTCGGCCTCAATGTCTGGGCCCCGGTGGTGAATCCGCTGCGCCACCCGCTGTGGGGCCGCAACGAGGAGGGCTACTCGGAGGATCCGAGGCTGACGTCGGCGATCGCCGTCGCCTACACCCGCGGCCTGCGGGGCGGCCATCCGACGTACTGGCGCACGGCGCCGGTCCTCAAGCACTGGCTGGCGCACAACAACGAGACCCGCCGGGACACCACGTCCTCCTCGGTGCGCCCGCGCGTCCTGCACGAGTACGACCTGCGGGCCTTCCGGGAGGCGGTGGCGGCGGGCGCGGTGGCCGGTGTGATGCCCGCCTACAACCTGGTCAACGGCCGCCCCAACCACGTCTCGCCGTACCTGCGCGAGCATCTGCGCACCTGGACCGAAGAGGACCTGCTGGTCTGCTCGGACGCAGGCGCGCCCTCCAATCTGGTCGACTCCGAGCACTACTTCGCCACGCACGAGGAGGCCACCGCCGCAGCGCTGCTGGCCGGCGTGGACAGCCTCACCGACCACGGCACGGATCCGGCGAAGACCGTGGCGCGGGTGCGGGGCGCCCTGGAGCAGGGCCTGCTGACCGAGGCCGACGTCGACACGGCCGTGCGCCGGCAGCTCTCGGTGCGCTTCCGGCTCGGCGAGTTCGACCCGCGGGAGGATCCGCACGCCGGCACCGGGGAGTTCGACACGCCCGAGCACCGGGCGCTCGCGCTGGAGGCCGCCGAGCAGGCGGTCGTGCTGCTGAGCAACGACGGGCTGCTGCCCCTGGCCGCCGGCGCCCGCGTCGCCGTGGTCGGCCCGCTCGCCGACGAGTGCAAGCTCGACTGGTACAGCGGAACGCTGCTGCGCCGGTCCACACCGCTGGAGGGTCTGTACGAGCGGTTCGGCGCCGAGCGCGTCGAGTTCGCGGAGGGGGTGGACCGGGTGCGGCTGCGCACGGCCGACGGCCGCTTCCTGCACGTGCCGCCCGGGAAGGCCGAAGGTACGGCGCGCGGCTCGGAGGGGGCGCTGGACCCCGCCCTGCTGGCCGGCCGCACCGACCTGCCGCCGCTCACCACCGACGCCACCGGCACCGTGCTGTCCCTGATGGACTGGGGGGAGGGCGTCCTGACCCTGCGCGCACCGGACGGCCGCTACCTGTCGGTGGCCGACGACGGCTGTGTGCGCGCCTCGGCCGACCAGCCGGGCGGCTGGGTGGTGCAGGAGACGTTCCGGCTCGAACCGCACCGCGGCGGGCACCTCCTGCGGCACATCGGGACCGGTCGCCACGTCCGTGTCACCGCCGACGGCGTGAGGATCGCCGAGGAGAACGGGCCGGACGGCGCGGAGGTCGCGGAGGTCTTCGAGCTGCTCGTGTCCGAGCGCGGGGAGGAGGCGGTGGCGCGCGCGGCCGACCGGGCCGACGTGGTGCTGGTGGTGGCGGGCAACGACCCGCACATCAACGGCCGGGAGACGCAGGACCGTAGGACCCTGCGGCTGCCGGAGCACCAGGAGCGGCTGCTGCGCGCGGCCCGCACCGCGAACCGGAACACGGCGCTGGTGCTGGTCTCGTCGTACCCGTACGCGGTCGACCCAGCTCCCCTGCGGGCGGTGCTGTGGACCGCCCACGGCGGCCAGGCGGCGGGCACCGCCCTGGCCCGGGTGCTGGCCGGTGACTCCTCCCCCGCCGGCCGGCTCCCGCAGACCTGGTACGCGGACGACTCCGACCTGCCGGACCTGCTCGACTACGACGTGATCGGCAGCCGCCAGACGTACCTGTACTTCGAGGGAACCCCGCTGTTCCCCTTCGGGCACGGGCTGTCGTACGCGTCGTTCGGATACGGCGACCTGGCGGTCCGGGTCGGGCAGGACACGGTGCGCGTATCCTTCACGGTCACCAACCACGGGGGCGTCACCGCGGACGAGGTCGCCCAGCTCTACACCCGCGCCGCGAACCCGTCGGTCCCGCGCTCGCGCCGGGAGCTGGCCGCCCACCGCCGCGTCACGCTCGCGCCCGGTGAAAAGGCCGACCTGACCTTCGAAGTCCCCCTCATCGCACTGGAGTTCTGGGACGTGTCACTGGGCCGCCGGCGTCTGGAGCCAGGCCCGTACGACTTCCTCGTCGGCGCCTCCAGCGAGGACATCCGCCTCCGCACCACCCTCACCCTCGACGGCGAGCCCGGCACTCCGCGCCCGGTCCTGCAACGCGGCCTGAACGCCGCCGACTTCGACGAGCAGTCGGGCATCGAGATCGTCGACCGGACAAGGACGACGGGCGACGCGGTGACACCCGCTCCCGGCAGGCCGGGCGAACTGCTCTACCGTGACTGCGACTTCAGCACTGGTGTGACGCGGGTGAGCGTGGAGGTGGCAGGCGAGGGCACGGTCGAACTGTCCCTGGACGGCGGCCCGGTACTCGCGGTGGTCGTCCTGGACAGCCCCACGTCGGGCCCGTACGACTACACCACCCTCACCGTTCCGGCCACCGCCGCCGGCGTACACGATCTGCGCCTCGGGCTGCGCGGCCCCCTGCGCCTCGCGCGGATCGGCTTCACGAGTTGAGAACGACCCGTCCCGGCCCGTCTCGGGCCATGTGAGTCCCCTGGATGCGGCTCACCGTGATCGGGGTCGGTGTTCACCGGGTGTCTTCGGCGTCCGGGGACGAGGCCGCGGCGGTCTGCGTCTCAACGGCGGAGAGGGGGCCGTTGGCCGTGACGATCGTGGCGAGCGGGTACGGAGGGCTGCTGGTACCGCAGAGGGTCAGCAGCGGCATGCCGTCTTCCCGTCGTTGGCCGAGGTAGCTCCACATCTGGCCGTGCCGGTCGACCTGGCCGCGGGCGAGGTCGTAAACGCGCCCTCCCAAGAAGAACGGTTCGCCGGCGGCCTCAGCGGCTGTGTCGAGGAGGTGCGGCACTTGGTACGCGGTGAGGTGGACGTCGACGGCGTCGATCTGTCCGGCGGCGGTCTGGGCCCATCCGGCGCGGTGGGTGGGAGCGTCGAGTGCTGCGCCGATGGCGGTCAGCCAGTACTCCCAGTGGTCGAGTGAGAGGGCGTGGATGTGGATGACGACGCGCTCGTGGTCCGAGGTGATGTGCGTGGTCTCGAGCCGGCCTGCGTTCTCGGCCCGCAGCTTGGCCGCCACAGCGGCCGTACGGGCCTGCGCCGGAGTCCAGTCGGCCGCGCCCTGCTCCTCGGTGCTCGTGGTCCGAGCGGCGGCGGGCCTGATCATGGGGGTCTGCTCGGCGACGGGCACGACAGCCGGCTGCGGCACACTTGCCGCGGTGTCGGGCGCCGGGGGACTGTCAAGGCCGGTGCCGGGCAGGGCGATCACGCGGAGGAGTGCCGGGGCGGGCGGCTTCGGGTCGGCGGCTTCGGTGACGTCGGCGGCCGGCTGGTCCTCTTCGGGCAGGCCGCGCTGCGCTTCGTCCTGTTCCTGGAGCCGTTTGAGAGCTTCGGCCCCGCCCGTTTCCACCAGGCGCCCCTGCGCCTGGAGGCCGGCGATGAACCTCCGGGCCAACTGCGCCAACTGCTCGGTCAGTTCGCGCTCGATCTCGACGTCGCTACGGCTCTCGGGAGTGGTCGTCATGCTCCCGCCTCCACATAGGCCCTGCGGAGGGAGTCGAGCGCGCGCCACTGCAGGGTCTTGACGGCGGCGTCGGTGGTGCCCATGGTGCGGGCCGTCTCGCTGACGGACAGCTCGCGGAGGAACCGGAGCCGGATGACGGCCTGTTGACGTGGCGTGATCCCGGACAGGGCGTGGTGCAGGTCGGCAGCGGCAAGGGTGGACAGGACCGTGTCCTCCGCGGTGCTCGCCGGGGTCACCCAGGCGTCCCACACGTGGGTGATCTGGTCCACGAAGGTCAGGCGCCGTGTCGCGGCGACCTTGAAGTGGTCGGCGACCACGTTGCGGGCGATCGTGCACAGCCAGGCACGGATCGACGTGCCGGTCCACCGGAAGGTGCCGATCTTGGCCCACGCCTTCATGAAGACATCGGCGGTGAGATCCTCGGCGAGCGTCGGGTTCGATCTGACGCGGAGGCCGATGAACGCGGCGACGACGTCGTGGTACATCCGGTACAGCTCGCCGAATGCCTCGGGATCGCCTTGCTGGGCGCGGGTGATGAGGGCCGGTTCCCTCGTTGTGAGGCCGCCGGACACGGCCTGGGCATAAGAAATCAAAGCCTGCTTCCGATCGTGAGTGGAGGAACGATGTGGGGCTGGGTGACGAGGAGAGGCCGCCCCCGCGGGCTCCGCGGGCCGTCAGCCGGACTCGCGCCGGCGTCCGGCTGGAGCGGGCGTCGGCCACCGGCGTGAAACGGCGGTGCGCCGCGTGGCCAGCGGGTCGTCGTACACGAGAGTGTCGAGCCCGACCCCGTAGGCGTCGCGCAGCGTCCAGAGCGTGGCCAGGCTCGGTTCTTTCGTCCCGGCCGCGAGTCGGTGGAGCGTCGACCTGCTGATACCGGTGCGCTGGGCCACGTCGGCAACACTTTCGTCACCAAGCTCCTTGGCCTTCACCAGGAGCTTGGCCATATGGAGGCGGAGCATGGTCAGAAGACCCCCTAAGGGACTTGCATCCGTGCGGCTAACCCACACGCACGGACGTATGGAAGTTGCCAGGCTGATGTGACGCAAGGCTATTTTTATTCGCACATAAGTACTCGATCGATGAGTTGGCCTGGAGGAATGCCGATCTAGGCCCTTGACCTGCAAAGGTGCACGCATGCAACTAGCGTGAAAGTACATGCATGCGCGCTACCCTCCGGACATGCGGATTACGGAAGATCTCCATCAGGGGAATCGGACCGGGCGACAGGCTCAAGCGCGGCGTGTCGGCGCCTACCTCTCCGCGGCCGCGACCGCGGCCGGGTACGACATCCGCCGGCGCAAGGGCGGCCGAGCACAACTGGCGGCCCTGACCGGACTGAGCCTGACCACCATCAGCCGGACGCTGGACGGCAGAACCCTGCCGCTCCCCTCACAGCTGACGAAGTGGGCCACGGTCCTCGACCTCGATCACCGAGCAATGCTGGTGGAGAGCGGCCTCATCCCTGAACAACGAGGGCCCCGAACCGCAAGCCACGAGGCAGCCTCAGCAGCGTTGTCCCCGAACGAGGCCATGAACGCGTGGGGGATCTCCGATCCCATCATTCGCAAGACACTCAACGCGAGTATCGTCCACGCGATCAGACTCCAAGAGGAGCTCGACGCGGCCGACGGCTGGGAGGCCGTCGCACTGGGGTGAACCGGATACCCTCCCTCCTGCCGCGCCAGTATCAGCGGGTCGAAAATGGTGCGCTGGCGAGAGGGGTAGCAGGTGCTCGTCGTACGAGGAACTTCCATGACCGCTGTCGTCCGTGGCAGCACTGGTGAGACGGTGATTTTGCTCCCCGGTGACGCACGCCAGGAAGTGTCCGAGGCAACACTGACCGACCTGATCAAGGTCGCCACCACCGTTCTCAGTGCGGCCGAACTTCAGACCATCAGCAAGCTTATCCCCAGGTTGACAACAAGCCAGATGGATTCCTGCGTTTCAGTCGACGGAATGGCCCTGACGGTCTATAGGCTGACCATCGACTGATTACCGGGCGCGAATAGGAAAATCCCTCCACCACCGAGTTCCGAGATCACCCCCGCCTCAGTAAAAGGCGAGCCGCCCGCCGTCGGAAGGTTCGACGGCGGGCGGCTCGGCCTTTCACGGGAGCGGGACTAGTAGCGACGCCCGTAGGGGTAGCAGTCCCATCGGTCCCATCGGTTCGACTGGTAGCGCCAGTCCCGGTCGCAGTCCCGGTCCCACCTTGAGTAGCGGTCGCAGGACCGGTACCGGTAGCTGTCATGACGCCAGTAGTCGCGGTGTCGCCGCAGGTCAGAGCCGTGGCGGTACTCGTAGGAGCCGTAACGGTCGCCTCGGTCGAACGAGTGGGCCGCCAACGTCGCGGAGGCTGGGGCATGGAGCGGGGCCGCGATCGCCTCTGCGGAGGCAGGCACCACGACGGCGCCGGCAGTCAGAAGCGCGACCGCCACCGATCTCGCAATGGTCTTCACTTGCTCTCCTTTCGAACGGCAGGAATTCGGTGTTTCCCTGCCGCTGCATCAGACGTTACATCGAATTACTGGGCCCACTGCTGAAGCCGGTGTGCGGTCAGGCACGAGGGGACAGCCGGCCGGGATTAGAAAGCAGCAGCTCAGCTGCCTTGCCGAGCATGCATGAAGCAACGCCGCCCCGCCTTTTCGAAACACCCGTCCAGACGAATTATGCGGCGTGGCGCGATTAGCCGTCCGACCAGTTCTCCGGACTGAATCAATGGCTCCCGCAGGCTAATTCCCGCTCTTAAATGACCCGTATTTCGAGGAGTAGAAAAACGGAGCAGGAGTCCTCCACCTGTTACTTCGCCGCCCGTAGAGCGCGACACCCGCCATTGCTCTGCCCTGACTTTTGCAGAGTTCGCTCGCCCCTCGAAGCCCGCGTACAGGTCGACACACAGCCTCTGGAGCGCCGGCCACACCCCGCCCCCGCGGGGACCCCGGAAGTGAACGACCGTGCACTTTTGAACACATGTCGCATATAGGAGGTTTGCACTCCCGCTTCCGCGTCCGCTACTGTCCGGGACCTCCGGACAAACCGTTCGGAGTCTCTGGACGGCGCGGTTGGTGTGTGCCTGCTGGTTCCCCCAGCGGTTCCGCCGCCTCCGGCTCCACAGCAGGGTTTTCCGCATGACCCGGCTGCGAAGAGCGGATCTCTGCCGCCAGAACCCCCAACAACCCTTCAATGAAAGGTGTCCCCATGAACATGGACCAGCTCGAGGCCGAGACCGCGGAACTGCTGCCCGGCCGGGAGGCGCTGGGGAAGTTCTCGTTCAACTTCACCAAGATGACCAGCATCACTAAGAAGACCGCGCACGTGAGCGCTCACAACGAGTCCGCCGCGCTGAACTCGTGCTCGCCCTGGGCCGTCGCCCAGTCCGAGGCCCAGCAGGCCATCAGCATTCAGCAGTAACTCCGGCAGGCGGTGTGCAGGGCCAGGTCGACGGACTTGGCCCTGCACCCGCTCCACGCCCGGTATTCCATACGGCACGCCTGCTGTCCAGTGCTGTGGCCATTCTTCAGAAAATCAGACGCGCCTTGGAGAAGAGTAATGACGGCGTCCGAAGAACCCAGCGGCTTCAGAACGCTGGATGTTCAGGTTCCGCACCCCTGGGACGGATTCCCACAGGATGCGGCCGCCAACGGCACGCCGGACTCATTCACCCACTCGATGCACACCAAGGCGGCCGGCACCTTCATGCCGTGGAACGCCGCGCCTGTTCCCCGACTGAGCCACGGCTTGCAGACCCTCGGGGAATACCAGGGGTCTGGCTTCACCGAGCGCAAGTACATTGTCCGCCGAGGTGATGGTCAGGTAATCCAACTGTCGCGCCTGCTGTACCTCGTCGTGAGCTCCATCGACGGCGTACGCGACGCCGAAGCGATCTCCCATCGGGTGAGCGGGCGCTACGGGGCTGAAGTCACCACGGAGAACGTCGTCCACCTGGTGGAGCGAAAGCTCACTCCCCTCGGTATCACGGTCCCCTTCGGAGACCTGCCGGAAGCGCCCCCGGCCCCGCGCTCGGACCTGCTCCTCGCCCTCCGTGGCCACAAAGTGATCTTCCGCGAGGCGCAGGTGGCCCGCATCGCCGCCGCGCTCTCCTGGCTGCACCGGCCCCTTGTTGTGGCATTGGTACTCGCAGGCACCGCGGCCATGGACATCTGGCTTTTCGGTGTTCATGGAGCCATCACGTCCGTGCTGCAAGTACTCGAACAGCCGCTGTGGATGCTCATCCTCTTCGTGCTGACAGTCGCCTCCCTCGTCTTTCACGAGTTCGGGCACGCGTCGGCCTGCCGGTACAGCGGGGGCGTACCCGGAAAGATCGGATGCGGCATCTTCCTGATCTGGCCATCCATGTACACGGACGTCACCGACGTGTACCGGATCGGGAAGACCGGCCGCCTGCGCACCGGGCTGGGGGGCGTGTATTTCAACGTCATCTTCATGCTGGCCCTCACCGCGGGCTACCTTCTCACGGGCCAGTCCTTCTTCCTTGCCGCGGTCTACCTCACGCACTTCGAGGTCCTCGAACAGCTGATGCCGGCGGTACGGCTCGACGGCTACTACATCCTCGGCGATCTGGCCGGTGTTCCCGACCTGTATGGCAAGGTCAAGCCCATCCTGTTGAGCATGCTGCCCGGACGGAAACGCGCCGTCGCAGGTGCGGCCGACCTCAAGCGCTCCGCCCGGATCATCGTGACCGTGTGGGTCTTGACCATGATCCCCCTGCTCCTGGCGGAGGCCGGGTACGCCCTGTGGAATCTTCCACGCCTCCTGGCCACCGCACTGCGCAGCCTTTCGGCCCAATGCCTCGGCACGTACTCGGCGTTCACGGCAGGGCAGATCACTGCCGGGCTGGTCGGAGTCATCGGCACACTCATGCTGCTCTGCCCGATGGCAGGAGGCGCCTATCTCGCGGGCCGGCTGACGGCCCGCCTGTACCGCGCCGCCAGAAGAGCGACAGAGGGCAAGCCGGCCATGCGTCTCGCTCTGGCAGCCGCAGTCGTCGCCGGCTGCGCCGTTCTCGGAACCGCCTGGGTGCAGGGACTTGCGCCCAAGCCACTCCCCGAATCAGCCCCGGTCACTCCTGTCCTGCAACCCGGCGTACCCACCGTCCGAGCCCCGCACCCCACCCCCACGAGCTCCCCGGCGGGCCACCCTGCGGGCACCACCCCGGGGAAGCGGGTCACACGACACAACAGCACCTCGTCCCCCGGCACCGTTCCATCCCACTCCGCGGCAGCCCCGCCCGCCACCTCGGCAACCGCCCCGGCGCCTCCCCCCGGCACACCGGCCGCCTCCACGGCGGAGGCAGGTCCGATCCCGACCACACCAGCCGGCAGCACTCCCACCACGCCGTCCCCACACCCTTCCGAAAGCCGGACGGCCTCCGCGTCCCCCTCTTCCCCTCCCTCGGAGTCCGTCACCGCATCCCCCTCACCCTCCGCGACAGCCCCATCCGGCTCCAGCCCTTCCTGACTCCGCACACCACCTCATCCGCAGGAGAGAACGATGAACCACCGCAAGCCCCGCCCCAAGACCTCCTCCAAAGCGGCGATCGGCCTCGGCATCGCCGCGACCGCCGGACTGGCCGTGACGGCCAGTACCACCTCGGCGGGTGCCAGCCCCGGCAGTTCCCGCTTCTCCCAGAGCGTCGCCATCGCCGTCGACATGGCGCAGAGCCACGCCAACAGGGCCCACAGGAACCAGTTCGACGAATCCTTCAAGATCCACGAATACGGCCCGTCCGTCGCCGTGACGGCGAACAACCGGGCTACGGCAGTGTCCTCAGGCTGCTCCATCGACGCCCCCTGCCGTTCGATCGCCCTCTCCTACCAGATCGTCACCACGGCCGGCCGAAACGCGCGCCTCATCAACGCCTCCAACATCAGCAGGGGCATCAACGATCACTGCCCGGCGTGCGAGACGTTCTCCGGGGCATATCAATTCATCGTCGCCACGCCTCGGGGATTCAGCCTCAGCCGCGACGGCCGCAACGAACTCGACTCGATCAACCACCAGGTCGAGGCCCTCAAGGCGTCTCGCCTGCCGATCTCCCAGGTCACACAACAGGCGGACGAGCTGGCCCGCAGGGTGAAGACAATCCTCGACCGTGAGGCGGCCCGCGCGCCAAGGGGTGGCGGCAGCGACTCGTTGACCGACTTCGCACCGACCGTGACCATGCACCGCTACGTCCGGTAGGTCCCGCAAGAGCGCTCAGGGCTGTGGACTCCCACCACAGCCCTGAGTACTGACATCACAGTCGGGAAGCGAGGTCCAGTGAGCAGCGCTCATCTCATGGCCCAGTCCAAGCTGAAGCAAGCGCAAGCTCGCATCGAAAAGCTGGAGAGAGAGATCGCGGCGTGCCGGAGAGCCATTGACCTCATGTCGGAAGTGGTGCCCCCAAAAGACGATACGAAGTGATTTCCGCGATGACGGAAGAGGGCTTCCCGGCGCGCGGCATCATTGAGCTGCTCGGCGTCTCGGAGTCCGGATATTACGCGTGGCGTGACCGCGTTCCGTCGGCTCGATCATTGCGGCACGCCTGGCTGACCCGGATCATTCTCGACATTTACAGCTCATCCGGTTCGACCTTTGGCTACCGCCGCATCCGGCAGGAGCTCGGCCGCCGCTACGGCATCAGTGTCAGCCATGGAACGGTGGAGCTTCTCATGGCTCAGGCCGGCATCCGCGGCAGGGCCGGCAGGCTGCACGAGGGCGCGCCGCCCGCTGCCTCCGGGGTTTCCAACCGGCGCTGGGTCATCGACGTATTCACCCACAGCACGCCGAAGGGCACTTTGTCCGCTGCTGTCGTACTCGACTCGACATCGCATCACCTCGTGAGCTGGAGCACGGCCCCCGAGGCGAGCGCCTCGCTCATTGATCGCGCCCTCGACAAAGCGATTTCCTACGAGGCCGCCGCGGAGCAGGCCCCGGACATCGCAAAAGGAAACCTTGTCGGATGCAGTTTCACCGAGCGTGCGCAGGCCCTGAGGCGCGGCCCTGCTTCCGGGACCATCGGCGATTGGTGCGATCACGCAGTGGTCGAGGCATTCTGGGAAAGAACGTGCCGCGAACTCACGGACCACAACGACGAGGATGATCTGCGAAGGCTCGAGAAAAGTCTGGAGACATGGACGTCACACCACCCCTGCCAATCGCCGAGGAATTAAGGGCCGGAATGGATGCAGGAAGGCCTCTTTCGGCGACGCAGGCCCATCAAGTGCTGCTGTACTGCGCCCTGGATGCGGCGTGCGTGCCGATGGATTCCCACGGTTTACAAGCGATTGTCAGGGTGGCAGAACTCGACTACGCGACAGTGCGGACACTGATCGGCTGGATCAAAGTGGCAGGTATGGAGAGGTTTTGATCCACCCTGCTCTAGGACTCCCCTGCCTGCAGCAAGGACTCGACGAGCACAGCCACATGCCGGCGGGCCGCAGGACTGAGCTTCTGCACGCTCGCGATGAGGACCTCCACCTCCGGATCCGTGATCTCGGGCGCGTTCTCGAAGTACACATGGACACCTGCGGCCTCGGCTGCCGCACGCAGCACAGGCGCCACCGGTATACCCAGGCCTCTGGCGAGACCCTCCAGCGTGGTCTGCTGAGGCATCTGCGCCAGCTTCGCCGACGTCGCCAGATGGTGAACAGTCGAGCGAGAGATGCCACCCCGGCGCGCTACATCGCTGTAGGACCATCCCTTTTGGCCCAGCTTGTTCTTGATCATTTCCTGCAGTGTGTTGGGCACCCCTGGCTCTTCCTGTCCGAGGGAGGTTGATCGGCCGCTTGCCAATGAGTCTAACGGCGTGGCCCTCAGGTCGTTCTGCACGTTTTCTCTGGTCGCCGCCTTCGGCTACGGTGGCGGCGGCAACGGCCGGGAAGACCAGCCGCTGGTCCCGTCGCCGGTCCTCGAGCCACCCTCTTTTTTTGTCAGCGCACACGGGCATACGACGACGGCCGGAGCCCCCGCACAGCGGGCTCCGGCCGTCGTCGCTCGGCGGACCGTCAGGCCTACAGGGCGAGGCCGGTCAGGACCAGGACGCGCTCGTAGGTGTAGTCGTCCATCGCGAACTTGACGCCCTCGCGGCCCACGCCGGACTGCTTGACGCCGCCGTACGGCATCTGGTCGGCGCGGTAGGAGGGGACGTCGCCGACGACCACGCCGCCGACCTCCAGGGCGCGGTGGGCGCGGAAGGCGGTCTGCAGGTCGTGGGTGAACACGCCTGCCTGGAGGCCGTACTTGGAGTCGTTGACGGCGGCGAAGGCCTCGGCCTCGCCGTTCACCTTCTGCACGGTCAGGACGGGGCCGAAGACCTCCTCGCAGGAGATCGTCGCCTCGGAGGGCACGTCGGTGAGGACGGTCGGGGCGTACGAGGCACCGTCGCGCTTGCCGCCGGTGTGCAGGGCGGCGCCGGCCTCGACGGCCTCCTGCACCCAGGACTCCACGCGCTTGGCGGCGTCCTCGCTGACCAGCGGGCCGACATCGGTCTTCGGGTCGGACGGGTCACCGGTGACCTGGGCCTCGACGGCGGCGACGATGCGCGGCAGCAGGCGCTCGTAGACCGAGGCGTCGGCGATCACGCGCTGCACGGAGATGCAGGACTGGCCGCCCTGGTAGTTGGAGAAGGTCGCGATGCGGCCCGCGGCCCAGTCCAGGTCCTCGTCGCTCGCGTAGTCGGCGAGGACGACGGCCGCGCCGTTGCCGCCGAGCTCCAGGGTGCAGTGCTTGCGCGGCACCGAGTCCATGATCGCGTAGCCGACCTTCTCGGAACCGGTGAAGGAGATGACCGGCAGGCGCTCGTCCTGGACGAGGGCCGCCATCTTGTCGTTGGCGACCGGGAGGATCGACCAGGAACCGGCCGGCAGGTCGGTCTCGGCCAGCAGCTCGCCGAGGATCAGCCCGGACAGCGGGGTGGCCGGGGCGGGCTTGAGGATGATCGGCGCGCCGGCGGCGATGGCCGGGGCGACCTTGTGGGCGCACAGGTTCAGCGGGAAGTTGAACGGCGCGATGCCGAGGACGACGCCCTTGGGGAAGCGGCGGGTCAACGCGAGGCGGCCCTGGCCGCCGGCGTCGGTGTCCAGGCGCTGGGCGTCGCCGCCGTTGAACCGGCGGGCCTCCTCCGCGGCGAACCGGAACACGGACACGGCACGGCCGACCTCGCCGCGCGCCCACTTGATCGGCTTGCCGTTCTCGGCGGAGATGAGCTGCGCGATCTCCTCGGTGCGCTCGACCAGCCGCTTGCTGACGTGGTCGAGGGCGGCGGCCCGCACGTGCGCCGGGGTGGCGGCGAACTCGTCCCGCACGGCGTACGCGGCCGCCACGGCCTCCTCGACCTGGGCGTCGGACGGCACGCCGACCTTGCCGACCAGCCGCCCGTCCCAGGGGCTGGTGACGTCGAAGGTGTCCTCGCCGGTGACCTGGCGGCCGGCGAGCCAGAAGGCGTGGGTGGAAGTCATCAAGGAGTCCCGGCCCTTCCGTGTAGGAGAGATGTACTTGGCTTTCGTCGTCCACGGTAGGGCGGGGGCGGCCCGGGGTCGCTTGTCCGAGTCGTAGCAGTGCGGGGCGGGGGTGCGCCGGATTGGCGTACGAGGCGTATCCGGCGGGGTGGCCGGCGCGATGTCCGGCAGGATCCCTACTCCGTGGACGTGGCCTTCAGCGCCAGCCACAGCTCCATCCGCACGTCCGGATCGTCCAGGGAGCGGCCGAGGATCTCCTCGACGCGGCGCATCCGGTACCTCAGGGTGTGCCGGTGGACTCCGAGGTCGGCGGCGGCCGCGTCCCACTGGCCGTGCCGGGACAGCCAGGCCCGCAACGAGGCCACCAGGTCGCCGCGGCCCGTCGCATCATGCTCGTACAGCGCGCGCAGCAGCCCGTCCGCGAACGCCCTGACCGCGTCGTCCGCCAGCAGCGGCAGCACTGATCCGGAGGCGAGCTGGTCGTGCTCGACGAGCACCCGTCCGCGCCGCCGCGCCACCGACAGCGCCTGGTCGGCCTGCTTGTACGCGGCGGCGGCCGCGATGGGCCCGGCCGGCCCGGACAGCCCGACGACCAGTTCGCCCTCCTCCCCGCCCGACTGCTCGCGCACGGCCTCGGCCCGCGCCGCCTCCAGCGCCGCGGCGTACTGGCCGCACACCGCCACGGCCGCGCCCCCGTCGGCGGCGAGCACCACCAGGCGCTCCCCGTCGGGCACCACCAGCACCGCCTCCCCCGACCGGGCGGCGGCCGCCTCCACGATCTCGGCCAGCACGGCGAGCGGGTCGGCGCCGGTGCCGGCGGCGGCCAGTACGGCGGCCGGGGAGGGTGCGGCGGACTGCACGCGCGTGTGAGCGCCGGCGTGCGCCCGCGCGGCGGACGCCGAGGCGGACTCGGCGACGATCATGCGGAAGGGGGCGTCCAGCAGGCCGCCGTACAGGTCTCCGGCCACCGCGCGGGCATGGTCGGGCTGCCCGGCGAGCAGCATGCGCAGCACGGCGGCGCCGATGCGCTGCTCGGCGGCGTGCAGCGAGCGTGAGCGTTCCGTGGTGAGCGTCAGCAGGGCCACGGCGGAGTGGACGGCGTACCGCTCGGCGGTGCCGAGGGCGGCGGCCGTGCCGACGGCGAGCGCGGCGCGCGGGCGGCGCCCGGTGCCGATGGAGTGCAGTTCGACGCGGTCCTCGGTCTCGGGTCCGCCGACCACGACGGACGCGGGGGCCGAACGGTCGCGCAGCCGGTCGATGTCGGCCGTGAGCCGTTCGGCGCGGCGTGTGGCCCACTCGGGTGCCGCGCCGACGACGGCGCCCGAGGCGTCGTAGAGCGCCGTCCAGCCGTCCACCTGGGCCGCGAGCGCGGCGAGCAGGCCCTCGGGTCCGGCGTTCAGGGCCTGCTTGGTCAGTTCCCGCTGGGCGGCGAAGCCGGCCGTGACCGCCCGGTACTGGTCGGCCGCGATGGCCGCCGACACCGCCTTGCTGATGGCGAGGAACGGGGTGCGGCGGGGCACCTCGAGCAGCGGCAGCCCCTCCTCCTCGGCGGCGTCGACGAGCGCCGCGGGGATGTCCTCGTAGTTGACCCCGACGGCGAAGCCGAGCCCGACGACCCCGGCCTTGGCCAGCCGCTTCACATAGCGGCGCATGGCGTCGGGATTCTCCGCGTCCAGCTTGAGCGCGGTGATCAGCAGCAGTTCCCCGCCCTCCATGTACGGCACGGGGTCGGCGAGCTCGCTGACGTGGGCCCAGCGGACGGGTACGTCCAGGCGGTCCCCGCCCGCACGCACGGTCAGCTTGAGCGCGGAGTGGTGGACGAGCGAGGCGAGCGTCGGGGGCATGAGGCCTTCTGGTCAGCGGGGTTCTTGTGCGGGTTTCTTCTACGGGTTCTTGTGCGGAGGCTCTATGGAGATCGGATGATCATTGTGATCTTTTGGACGTCACGTATGAACAACCTATGCCGATTCTGCCTCACCGTACGGTCAACGTGTTACGGCCGTGCGCATACCCGCCGCGTTCGCCTCCCGCCCCGTTCAGCCCAGCAGCTCCACCAGCAGCGGCGGCGTGTGCTCGCCCCGGACGCCGGTCAGCGACAGCACCGCATGCCCGGGCGGGACCTCGTGGGCCAGCTGGGAGGCGGACCAGCGCTCCCGCTCCACCTGCCGGGTCGTCACGGCGTCCGTGGTCACGGCCCGTCCGGTCACCAGCTTGCGCAGGGCGTGGATGGCGCGGGTCATCGGCTGGTGGGCGAAGACGGTGTGCTTGGCCACCTCCTTGGTCTCCACCCACTCGGTCCCCCAGGCCTGCGCGAACCGGCCGCCGTCCCAGGTGGTGACGCCGGCGAGCGCCATACGGCAGCCGACGGCCCCCAGCAGCGGGCCGTGCAGCGCCTCGGGCACGTCGGCGACCGACCGGAGCGCGAGGACGACGCCGGCGTTCTGGGAGCGCAGCCCCTGGACGCGGCGCACCGACTCCGCGGTGACGGCCCCGGTGGCGTCGTCGAGGACCAGACAGGCGAAGTGGGGGCGCCGGGTGTCCCGTACGACGGTGTGGAACTGGGCCAGGACCAGCCGGGTGATCAGCCGGGACGCCTCCTCGTGTCCGCGTTCGGGCAGGTCGACGCGGACTCGCAGCGGATGGTGGGCCACCGCGCGCAGCGAGAAGGGCCGGCCGCCGGGCCCCGCCGCGCCGAAGAAGTCGGCGAAGGCCGGCCGGTCCAGGAGCGCGAGCCGGTCCGCGAGGGCCGGTCCGGCGTCGGCCGCGGAGCCGGCCTGCCGCGTCCGGGCGTCGAGTTCGCGCCGCATCACGGCGTGCTCGTCCGTCGACAGCGCCGCCCGCAGGGACGCCAGCGCGCCCGGATCGCCCTCCAGCAGTTCGCGCAGCGCCGGCAGCGGCGGGAAGTGCCCGTGCGCCGCCCGGTAGGGGCCGAGCAGCTGGGCGAGCGCGGTGGCGGCGCTCTGCCCGCCGACGGTGTCCAGGTCGCCGACCAGGGCCTCGGCCAGGAAGGCGGCGGCCTCGTCGGGGTCGTCGGACCCGGCGTAAGGGTCGAGGTCGTGGACGGAGGCGGGGTCGCCGATCCGGACCACCACGTCGTACGCGGAGTCCGGGCCGAGCGGGGTCCCGGCGGCGCGGACGGCGACCACCGCGCACGCTCCGGTGAGGGCCTGGAGGGTGAGCGTCTCGGTGACCGGCCCGGTGACGTGCCGGGTCTTCCCGGAGCCGGACGGCCCCACCAGCAGCAGCGAGGTGCCGAGCGTCTCGGGGCCGAGGGCGGCCGCCGCCCCCTCGTAGTCGCGCGGGGTCCGCTCCCCCGCCCAGCGTCCGATGCGCACCTGCCCTTCCAGCAGGTCGTGGCGCGCGGTGCGGCCCGGCAGGTCGCGCGCCCCGGAGGGGTGCGTCCAGGCGGCGGCGCCCTGCCGCAGCACGGTCTCGGTGAAGGCGGCCGGGTGTGCCTCCCGCCGGGCCGCCTCCCATGCCCGCTCGATCCGGGCGCAGTCCACGTCGTTCATCCGGCCGGCGGCGACTTCGGCGGTCAGCAGGTCGGCCGCCTGGTACTGCCCGGCGTGGCGCGGTCCGGGCCACTGCGAGCGCGGCAGGTCCGCCGCGGGCGGGGCGACGGGGTCCGCGGCCGCCCGGCGGCGCGCGGCGAGCTCCCCGGCGTACGCCCACCAGCCGCCGACCCTGGCGAACGGCCAGACGACCAGCAGGGTGATGAGCGCGTACAGCGCGTCGGTGAACAGCTGGGAGGCGAAGAGGCCGTAGCCGCCCGAGACGAGGACGATCAGGGAGAAGACGGGGTCGACGACCGGCAGGGGGTCCCAGCCGACGCCCGGGAACGCACCGGGGAAGACCAGGCTGAGCGCGATCAGGGCGCCGGCGGCGGCGAACAGGGCCCGCGCGGGCTGCGGGCGGCGGCCAACGAAGTGCCGTACGACGTCGGGCCAGCTGCCCAGCCGTCCTACGGCGTAGACGAGCACGGCGAAGAACACGCCGTCGTAGACCACCATGGCCTCGCGGCCCTGCATCCCCTTGGGGGACACGGTGCCGCCCCACCACCAGTCGTCCGGGGTGAACAGTTTCAGCGGCGCCCCCTGGTACGGCAGCGCGCCCTGCCGCCACAGCGACCACACCAGCAGGGCCACGACCAGCGGGATCAGCAGCCCGACGATCGTGATCGACGGCAGCCGGTCCGGCGTCCTCGCGACCTTGGGCGGGCGGTGCCCGAAGCGCCAGATGCCGGGCGCGGCGGCCGGGCGGGGGGTGTCGAGCCACTCGGCGACGCCGGGCCGCCGCTCGGGGAGCTGCCCGTGCTGTCCAGGTCCCTCTTGCGGATACTGCTCGTAGGCGCCGGGTGCGGCCGGGGGGATGCTCGGCCGGGGTGGCGCCGCGGGAGCGTCCCTCGGCACCGCCGGGCGTGGCACGGGGTTCGCGTGCGTACCCCGGGCGTCCTGCGTCCCGTCGTCCATCGCCCTTGCCCCCTGACCAGCCGTTCCGTCCACCATCAGCGAGTCAATCTAACGCCCGCGCAAGGGGAGTTCACCGATTGCGCGGCACACCGCAGGTCACGGCGCCGGCGCCCGCGTTTTCCGGCCCGCGTCCCTCCTATGTCCACCGCGGACAACCGCGGTCGCCGACAACGCCCACATGGAGCATGCCCACGTCCTCCCCGCCGCCCTAACCTGCGAGAAAAGAAGGAAAAGCGTCCGAAAAACGCCGCCGTACGCAAGATCTCATCAGGGAGCCCCCATGACCGCACTTGAGCAGGAGCGCCGCGTCGTCACCGCCATCCCCGGCCCGAAGTCGCAGGAGCTGCAGGCCCGCCGGACCGCTGTGGTCGCGCAGGGCGTGGGCTCCACGCTGCCGGTCTTCGTCACGCGTGCCGGCGGCGGCATCATCGAGGACGTCGACGGCAACCGCCTCATCGACTTCGGCTCCGGCATCGCGGTGACGTCGGTCGGCGCGTCCGCCGAGGCCGTCGTACGCCGTGCCTCCGCGCAGCTCGCCGACTTCACCCACACGTGTTTCATGGTCACGCCGTACGAGGGCTACGTGGCCGTCGCCGAGGCGCTGGCCGAGCTCACGCCGGGTGACCACGCCAAGAAGTCCGCGCTGTTCAACTCGGGCGCCGAGGCCGTCGAGAACGCCGTCAAGATCGCCCGCGCCCACACCAAGCGCCAGGCCGTCGTCGTCTTCGACCACGGCTACCACGGCCGCACCAACCTCACCATGGCGCTGACGGCGAAGAACATGCCGTACAAGCACGGCTTCGGTCCGTTCGCGCCCGAGGTCTACCGGGTGCCGGTGGCCTACGGCTACCGCTGGCCGACCGGCCCGGAGAACGCCGGCCCCGAGGCCGCCAAGCAGGCCATCGACCAGATCACCAAGCAGGTCGGCGCGGACAACGTGGCCGCGATCATCATCGAGCCGGTGCTCGGCGAGGGCGGCTTCATCGAGCCGGCCAAGGGCTTCCTGCCCGCGATCAGCCAGTTCGCCGCCGACAACGGCATCGTGTTCGTCGCCGACGAGATCCAGGCCGGTTTCTGCCGCACCGGCCAGTGGTTCGCCTGCGAGGACGAGGGCATCGTCCCGGACCTGATCACCACCGCCAAGGGCATCGCCGGCGGCCTGCCGCTGGCCGCCGTCACCGGCCGCGCCGAGATCATGGACGCCGCGCACGCGGGCGGCCTCGGCGGCACCTACGGCGGCAACCCGGTGGCCTGCGCGGGCGCGCTCGGCGCGATCGAGACCATGAAGGAACTCGACCTCAACGCCAAGGCGAAGCGGATCGAGGAGATCATGAAGGCCCGCCTCACCGCGATGCAGGACAAGTTCGACATCATCGGCGACGTCCGCGGTCGCGGCGCGATGATCGCCATCGAGCTGGTCAAGGACCGTGGCACCAAGGAGCCGAACCCGGAGGCGACGGCTGCGCTCGTCAAGGCCTGCCACGCCGAGGGCCTGCTCGTCCTGAGCTGCGGCACCTACGGCAACGTGCTGCGCTTCCTGCCTCCGCTCGTCATCGGCGAGGACCTGCTGACCGAAGGCCTCGACATCATCGAGCAGGCGTTCGCGCGCATCTGAGCGGCGGATATGCACGCCTGACGCAGCCGGCGGCAGAGCGTGTGAAGAAGGTGTGCGAGGTGGATGGCAGGACGCCGTTCCCGCTGTCCTCCGCCCACCGGCTGCCGTAGGTTCTTCCCGGATGAGAGATACACCCGCCCACAGGGGACTGTGGGCGGCCTCAGGCCGTAGCCTCCCCAGCTTCGACCTGGTCGTGCCTCGCGCACACACCCGGAACCCACGGGTTCTGGTTCTCCTCAATGATCGGACAGTCGCCCGCCCCAGACCCCCCGGGGCGCGCGGCCTTCCGATCCGGACGGTCGCAGACAGATGGGACGGCCGTCCCCGTCGGGCCGGCGCACACCCCCCCTTGTGCCGGCCCTTCGGTGTGTCCGGGACCGGCCGGCAGGGATCGGGACCGGCACGGCCCGGGACCGACCGGCCCGGGTCCGGGCTCACTCGCCCTGCCTGCGAAGCTGTGCACCGTGGTGTTCGTGGTGTTCCTGCTCGCCGTCCCGGCCCTCCTGTTCGCACTGATCACCTGGCAGGTGACGGCGGGCGGCCCACTGCTGGACGCGGACCGGGAGGTCAGTCACGCCCTGCTGCACCCGGACCGCCTCTCCGAACTGCTCTCCGATCTGGGCCAGGTGCAGATCGCGGTACCCGTGCTCCTGGCCGTCCTGATCCATACGGCCTGGCGGGGACGCGCCGCCGCTGCGAAGCGCTGGTGGCTCGCGCCCCTCGCGGCAGCCGTGGCGATGGCCCTGCTCCCGGCGCTCGTCGTGCCGTTGAAGGCCTGGACGGCCCGGCCCGGTACCGCGGTCATGCCGCCCGGTACCGGGTACTTCCCGTCGGGGCACGCGGCCACCGCCGCCGTCGCCTACGGTGCCGCGGTGCTCGTGCTGCTGCCCTGGCTGCGCACGGCCGCCGCCCGCCGGACCGTCCTCGCGGTGTTCGCCGCTCTCGTGTCCGGCGCCTCCTTCGGGCTGGTGCGGCGCGGCTACCACTGGCCACTGGATGTCGTGGCCGGTTGGTGCCTGGCTTCCGTGCTGCTGTCCGCGCTGTGGCTGCTGATCGGCGCCGCCGTGACCACTGACGCCGCACCCTAGAACTGGTATCCCATCTGTGTGTTCTAGCCGGCTCCCGCACATCAGCCCTCCTCCTTGAGGGCCAGGGCCGCGGCCGCCTCGTGCATCGCCAGTTCCAGCAGTGCCGGGTCGGTGAGGGTGCCCGAGCCGTCCGGGGTGACCAGCCAGCGCACCCTGCCGGTGCTCCGCCCCGGATACGGCACGACGATCCAGGTGCCGAGCCCCGCGGTGCGGATACCGGTGCCGAGCCAGCGGGCCGCGGTGCCCGGCGGAACGAAGAAGCCCGTGCGCTCGCCCCCGAAGTCGGCCAGCACCGGCCCTGGCCGGTCGAGGACACGGGTGAGGACGTCGAGCGTCGGACAGCCGAGCACGCCGGGCAGGATCAGGACGTCCCAGGCCTTGCCCGCGGGCAGCAGGGCGACCCCCTGGGGGTTGCGTTCCCACTCCCAGCGGCAGGCCTCGGGGTCCGGCGCGACCGATGCCGGCCAGGCGGCCTCCGTCTTCGCCCCCGTCATGAGAAGACCTCCCTCATCGTTCGTGGATGCGGGCCGCGCCACAAGGGAGAGGGAGGTATCCCATCAGCCATTACGCGGTTTGTGACCTCTCGTTGGAGTGAGCCGGCTCACAGCTCAGCGGCCGCGTCCGAAGTAGGCGTCGAAGGTGTTCTGGAACTGCCAGTTCCCGAACCGGTCCCAGTTGACCGACCACGTCATCAGGCCGCGCAGGGCCGGCCAGGTGCCGTGGGTGGTGGAGGAGCCGCAGTTCGCCTTCTTGGTCAGGCAGTCCAGGGCCTTGGTGACCTCCGACGGGGCGACATAACCGTTGCCCGCGTTGGTGGACGCCGGCATGCCGATGGCGACCTGGTCGGGACGCAGCGGCGGGAAGACGTTCGCCGCGTCGCCGGCCACCGGGAAGCCCGTCAGGAGCATGTCGGTCATGGCGATGTGGAAGTCCGCGCCGCCCATGGAGTGGTACTGGTTGTCCAGGCCCATGATCGGACCCGAGTTGTAGTCCTGGACATGGAGGAGGGTCAGGTCGTCGCGGAGGGCGTGGATCACCGGGAGGTAGGCGCCGCAGCGCGGGTCCTGGCCGCCCCACTTGCCCGTGCCGTAGTACTGGTAGCCCATCTGCACGAAGAAGGTCTCCGGGGCCATGGTCAGGACGAACTTGGCGCCGTACTTCGCCTTCAGGGTCTTCAGGGCCGAGATCAGGTTGACCACCACGGGCGTGGTCGGGTTCCGGAAGTCCGTGTCGTTCGCATTGAGGGACAGGGAGTGGCCCTCGAAGTCGATGTCGAGGCCGTCGAGGCCGTATTCGTCGATGATCCGCGAAACGGACGAGACGAACGTGTCCCTGGCCGCCGTCGTGGTCAGCTGCACCTGGCCGTTCTGGCCGCCGATGGAGATCAGGACCTTCTTGCCGGCCGCCTGCTTGGCCTTGATGGCCGCCTTGAACTCGGCGTCGCTCTCGACGTTCGGGCACTCGGTGACCGGGCAGCGGTTGAAGCGGATGTCGCCCGAGGTGACCGACGTCGGCTCGCCGAAGGCCAGGTCGATGACGTCCCAGCCGGCGGGGACGTCGGCCATGCGCGTGTAACCGGAGCCGTTGGCGAAGCTCGCGTGCAGATAGCCGACCAGGGCGTGCGGCGGAAGGTCCGCGGTGCCGCCGCCGGGCCCGCCCGAGTCCGCGGCCGTCTTCGCCGTCACCGTCGCCGACTTCGCGGACTCGCCCGCGGCGTTCACCGCCGCGACCTGGAAGCCGTACGCGGTCGAGGGCGACAGGCCGGTGATCGTGGCGGACGTGCCGGTCACCGTCTGGGCCTTCGCGCCGTCGCGGTAGACCGTGTAGCTCGTGGCGTCGGCCACCGGGGACCAGGACAGGGCCACGCTGGTCGAGGTGACGGTGCCGGTCTTCAGACCGGTCGGCGCGGCGGGCGGCTGCTGGCCGGTGTTCCCGCCCGGGCCGACGAGCGAGAGGTCGTCGGCGTTGTAGGCGCCCGTGCCGTACCAGCCGTGGGTGTAGACCGTGACCTTGGTGGTCTGCGCGCCGGTGCGGAAGGTGGTGGTGAGCTGCTGCCAGTCGGGGGCGGACTGGGTCCAGGTGGAGACGTCGGTGGTGCCGGTGCCGCTCGCGCCCAGGTAGACGTAGGAGCCGCGGACGTAACCGCTCAGCGTGTACTGGGAGTTCGGCTGGACCGACACCGTCTGCGTGCACTGGGCGTTGTCACTGCCGGCCGGGGTGGCCTGCAACGCCGAACTGCCGCTGCGGACCGGGGACTTCACCGTCGTACCGGATCCCGAGCAGGTCCAGCCGTCGAGGCCCGCCTCGAAGCCGCCGTTGCGCAGGATGTCCGCGTCGGCGGCTCGCGCGGTCGTCGTGAGCGCGGTGACGCCGGGCAGGGCGAGGAACGTGGCCGTCAGCGCGGCCAGCAGCCGGCGCCTGGCCGGTCCGGCCGGTCTGGCCGGCCTGGCTGGTCTCCGTATGTCGCGGTCCACAACTGCCTCCGGTCATGGGGGGATTGGGGAGGGTGGAGCGCGCCCAATTTGGTCCAGACCAATTCGGTTGTCAAGACCTGTGGCATCAGCGGCATGTCCCGGGCCCTGGCGGCCGCCGTCCTCGCGTGGGCATGCGAAGACCTCCCTCCCCCGTGGACGCGCGGCGGCGCGTCGTGAGGGAGGGAGGTCTCCTCGCGGGTGTCAGCTGTCGAAGCCCAGGCCCAGGCGGTCCATCGTCCGCAGCCACAGATTGCGCCGGCCGCCATGCTCGTCGGCGCGGGCCAGTGACCACTTGGTGAGCGCGATGCCGGTCCAGGCGAACGGCTCCGGCGGGAAGGGCAGCGGCTTCTTGCGGACCATCTCCAGCTCGGTGAGCTCGGTGCGCCGGCCGGCCAGCAGGTCGAGCATCACCTCGGCGCCGAAGCGGGTCGCGCCCACGCCCAGGCCCGTGTAGCCGGCCGCGTAGGCGACCTTCCCCTGGTGGGCGGTGCCGAAGAACGCCGAGAAGCGCGAGCAGGTGTCGATCGCCCCGCCCCAGGCGTGGGTGAAGCGGACGCCCTCCAGCTGCGGGAAGCAGGTGAAGAAGTGCCCGGCCAGCTTGGCGTAGGTCTGGGGACGGTCGTCGTACTCCGCGCGCACCCGGCCGCCGTACGGGTAGATCGCGTCGTAACCGCCCCACAGGACGCGGTTGTCGGCCGACAGCCGGAAGTAGTGGAACTGGTTCGCCGAGTCCCCGAGGCCCTGCCGGTTCTTCCAGCCGATCGACGCCAGTTGCTCGGCGCTGAGCGGCTCGGTCATCAGGGCGTAGTCGTAGACCGGGACGGTGTACGAGCGCACCCGCTTGACCAGGTTGGGGAAGACGTTGGTGCCGAGCGCGACCCGGCGGGCCCTGATCCGGCCGTAGGGCGTGCGTACGGACATTCCGGCGCCGTGCGGCCTCAGCGTCAGGGCGGGCGTGCGCTCGTAGACGCGCACGCCGAGGCGCACGCACGCCTGCTTCAGTCCCCAGGCGAGCTTGGCCGGGTGGACCATGGCGACGCCCCGGCGGTCCCACAGGCCGGCCTCGAAGGTCGGTGAGGCGACCTGCTCGCGCACCGCGTCCCGGTCGAGGAACTCGAAGCCCTCGGCCAGGCCGTGCTCCTGCATCTCGGCGTACCAGTCCTCCAGTTCCCGGGCCTGGTACGGCTCGGTGGCGACGTCGAGTTCGCCGGTGCGCTCGAACTCGCAGTCGATGGAGTGGCGGGCGACCGTCTCCTCGATGGCGTCGAGGTTGCGGGCGCCCAGTTCCTCCAGCTTGTGGATCTCCTGCGGCCAGCGGGCGAGGCCGTTGGCCAGACCGTGCGTGAGGGAGGCGGCGCAGAAGCCGCCGTTGCGGCCGGAGGCGGCCCAGCCCACCTCGCGGCCCTCCACCAGCACCACGTCCGTGGCGGGATCGCGCTCCTTGGCGATCAGCGCGGTCCACAGTCCGCTGTAACCACCTCCGACCACCAGCAGGTCGCAGGTCTCGGCTCCGGTCAGTGCCGGCTCCGGGCGGGGCCTGCCGGGGTCGTCCAGCCAGTACGGGACCGGCTGGGCCTCGGAGAGGGATGTGGTCCAGTCGTGCTCACGGCTCATGGCGCCAGGGGCCATGATTTCAACTCCCTACAGAGTCAATTTCGTTGTTGCGGTGAGGCGGGTGCTATGCCTTCTGCCTGGTACGGCGGCGGCCGATGGCCATGGAGACCAGCACGAGCAGTACGGCGATGACGAACATGGCCGTACCGATGACGTTGATCTGGACGGGTGTGCCGCGCTGTGCCGAGCCCCAGACGAACATCGGGAAGGTCACGGTCGAGCCCGCGTTGAAGTTCGTGATGATGAAGTCGTCGAACGACAGCGCGAAGGCGAGCATCGCACCCGCGGCGATTCCGGGGGCCGCGATCGGCAGGGTGACCCGGACGAAGGTCTGCACCGGTCCGGCGTACAGGTCCTGCGCGGCCTGCTCCAGCCTCGGGTCCATCGACATCACGCGCGCCTTGACGGCGACGACGACGAAGCTGAGGCAGAACATGATGTGCGCGATCAGGATGGTCCAGAAGCCGAGCTGCGCGCCCATGTTGAGGAACAGGGTGAGCAGCGAGGCCGCCATGACCACCTCGGGCATCGCCATCGGCAGGAAGATCAGCGAGCTCACGGTGCCCCGCGCGCGGAAGCGGTAGCGGACCAGCGCGAAGGCGATCATCGTGCCGAGGGTGGTGGCGCCGATCGTGGCCCAGACGGCGATCTGGAGGCTGAGCGACAGCGATCCGCACATGTCGGCGACACCGCACGGGTCCTTCCAGGCGTCCATGGAGAACGCCTGCCACTGGTAGTTGAAGCGGCCCTTCGGCTTGTTGAAGGAGAAGACCGTGACGACGATGTTCGGCAGGAGCAGGTATCCGAGCGTCAGCAGTCCGGCGATGACGACGAGGCGGCGCTTGAGCCAGTTGACGAAGGCCATTTAAACCAGATCCTCCGTGCCGGACTTGCGGATGTAGATGGTGATCATGGCGAGGATCGCGGCCATGAGGATGAAGGACAGGGCCGCCGCCGTCGGATAGTCCAGGATCCGCAGGAACTGCGTCTGGATGACGTTGCCGACCATGCGGGTGTCGGTCGAGCCGAGCAGGTCCGCGTTGACGTAGTCGCCGGCCGCCGGGATGAAGGTCAGCAGCGTGCCGGAGACCACGCCCGGCATCGACAGCGGGAAGGTGACCTTGCGGAAGGTGGTGAACGGCCTGGCGTACAGGTCGCCCGCCGCCTCGTGCAGCCGCGGGTCGATGCGCTCCAGCGAGGTGTACAGCGGCAGGATCATGAACGGCAGGAAGTTGTAGGTCAGACCGCACACCACCGCCATCGGGGTGGCGAGCACCCGGTCGCCCGCGGTCCAGCCGAGCCAGTTGGTGACGTCCAGGACGTGCAGCGCGTTGAGGGCGCCTACGACCGGGCCGCCGTCGGCGAGGATCGTCTTCCAGGCCAGGGTGCGGATCAGAAAGCTGGTGAAGAACGGCGCGATCACCAGGATCATGATCAGGTTGCGCCAGCGGCCCGCGCGGAAGGCGATGAGATACGCCAGCGGGTAGCCGAGCAGCAGACACATGATCGTCGCGGAGGCCGCGTACAGAACCGAGCGGACGAACTGCGGCCAGTACTCGGACAGCGCGTCCCAGTAGGTCGCGAAGTGCCAGGTGACCTTGTATCCCTGCTCCAGGGAGCCGGTCTGCACGGACGTGGACGCCTGGTAGATCATCGGCAGCGCGAAGAAGACGACGAGCCAGAGGATGCCGGGCAGCAGCAGCCAGTACGGCGTGAAGCGGCCCCGCCTGCGCGGCGGTCTCGTCTGCTGGGCGGTGGGCGGCGCGGGCGCCTCGGTGACGGCGGCCATCAGGCTGCGTCCCCTTCTTCGGTCCCGAGGCTCTCGACGCCCGCGTCGATGTCCTGTGCCGCGTCCAGGCCGAACGTGTGGGCCGGGTTCCAGTGCAGGACGACCTCGGCGCCGGGCACCAGGCGGGCGTCGCGGTCGATGTTCTGCGCGTAGACCTCGAACTCGGGGCAGACGGGGCTGTCGATCACGTACTGCGTGGAGACGCCGATGAAGCTCGACTGGGAGATCCGGCCGGTGATGCGGTTGCGGCCGTCGGGGATCTCGCCCGCGTCGTCGGTGTGGGTGAGGGAGATCTTCTCCGGGCGGACGCCGACGAGCACCTTGCCGCCGGTCGTGGCCGGGGCGGAGCAGCGCGCCTGGGGCAGGGTGAGCTTGCCGCCGCCCGCCTTCAGGACGATCTCCTCGCCGCTCCTGGCGTCGACCTCGGCCTCTATCAGGTTGGAGGTGCCGAGGAAGTTCGCGACGAACGTGGTCTGCGGGTTCTCGTAGAGGTCGGTGGGCGAGCCGAGCTGCTCCACCCGGCCGCCGTTCATCACGGCGACCGTGTCGGCCATGGTCATGGCCTCCTCCTGGTCGTGCGTGACGTGGATGAAGGTGATGCCGACCTCGGTCTGGATGCGCTTGAGCTCCAGCTGCATCTGGCGGCGCAGCTTCAGGTCCAGGGCGCCGAGCGGCTCGTCCAGCAGGAGCACCTTGGGGTGGTTGATCAGCGCGCGGGCGACCGCGACGCGCTGCTGCTGGCCGCCGGAGAGCTGGTGCGGCTTCTTGCGCGCCTGCTCGCCGAGCTGCACCAGGTCGAGCATGTCCTCGACCTGCTTCTTCACCGACTTGATGCCGCGCCGTCGCAGACCGAAGGCGACGTTCTCGAAGATGTCGAGGTGCGGGAAGAGGGCGTAGGACTGGAAGACCGTGTTCACCGGGCGCTTGTACGGCGGCAGGTGCGTCACGTCCTGGTCACCGAGGTGGACGGAGCCCTGCGTGGGCTCCTCCAGGCCGGCGATCATGCGCAGGGTGGTGGTCTTGCCGCAGCCGGAGGCGCCGAGCAGGGCGAAGAAGGACCCCTGCGGGACGGTCAGGTCCAACGGGTGCACGGCGGTGAAGGCGCCGTAGCGCTTGCCGATCTGGGAGAGGCGGACGTCGCCGCTGTTGTCTTTCGTCATCATTGTCGTCACGCCCCTGTGAGCTTCGCGAACTTCGCTTCGTAGGCCGCCTCTTCCTTGTCGCTCAGGGCGCGGAAGGAATGGGACCTGGCCACCATGTCCTTGGTGGGGATGATCAGCGGGTTCTCCGCCGCAGACTTGTCGATCTTGGCCAGCTCCGCTTGCGCGCCGTCGACGGGACTGATGAACGCGGTGTAGGCACAGAGCTGCGCCGCGGTCAGGGGCCGGAAGTAGAAGTCGATCAACCGCTCGGCGTTCGCCTTGTGACGGGCCCCGCGGGGGACGAGCAGGTTGTCGGTGGCCGTCGTGAATCCGGCTTCCGGCATGATGTAGTCGACGTTGGCGCTGTCTGCCTGGAGCTGGACGATGTCACCACCCCAGGCGAGGCACACGGCGACGTCCCCCTTGGTCAGGTCGGACGTGTAGTCGTTGCCGGTGAAGCGGCGTATCTGCCCCTTGTCGACGGCCTTCTGCAGGCGAGCGATCGCCGCGTCGTAGTCGTCGTCGGTGAACTTCGCCGGGTCCTTGCCCATGTCGATCAACATCATGCCCATGGTGTCGCGCATCTCCGACAGGAAGGCGACCCGGCCTTTGAGCTTGGGGTTGTCCAGCATGTCGGAGATCGACTTCACCTCGATGCCGTCGAGCGCCTTCTTGTTGTAGGCGATGACGTTCGAGACACCCTGCCACGGATAGGAGTAGGCGCGCCCCGGGTCCCAGTCCGGGCTGCGGAACTGCTCGGACAGGTTGGCGAAGGCGTGCGGCAGGTTCGCCGGGTCCAGCTTCTCCACCCAGCCCAGCCGGATCATCCGCGCGGCCAGCCAGTCGGTGAGGACGATGAGGTCCCGGCCGGTGTCCTGGCCGGCGGCGAGCTCCGGCTTGACCTTGCCGAAGAACTCGTTGTTGTCGTTGATGTCCTCGTTGTACTTGACCTTGATGCCGGTCTGCTGGGTGAACGTGTCGAGCGTGGGGTGTTTCTTTCCGCTGTCGTCGACATCGATGTACACGGGCCAGTTGGAGAAGTTCAGGATCTTCTCCTTGGCCGAGTGGTCCTCCGCGGAGGTGCCACCCTGTGCCTGGCCGGCCGGGGGGATCCCGCAGGCGCTCAGCGCCCCGAGTCCCCCGACCGCGAGCGCGCCGCCCGCCGAGGCGCGCAGCATCGAGCGGCGGCTGAAAGAGGCCCTGCCGTTGCGGAAGCTGCGCCGCACGGCGGCCAGCTGGGCCGGGGTGAGGCGGTCGGGCTCGTACTGCTCCATGCGCGTGGTGCCCTTTCGGGAAGGCCTGGTTCAAGGCCTGGTCGTTGCTATCGGTCCCCGAAGATCGTGCGGTGCCAGTCCTTGCGGGCCACCGCCGTGTTGTCGAACATGACGTGCTTGATCTGCGTGTATTCCTCGAACGAGTACGAGGACATGTCCTTGCCGAAGCCGGACTGCTTATAACCGCCGTGCGGCATCTCGCTGATGATCGGAATGTGGTCGTTGACCCACACGCACCCCGCCTTGATCTCCCGCGTCGCGCGGTTGGCCCGGTAGACGTCCCGGCTCCACGCCGAGGCCGCCAGACCGTACGGAGTGTCGTTGGCCAGCCGAATCCCCTCATCATCACTGTCGAACGGCAGAACGACCAGCACCGGACCGAAGATCTCCGACTGGACGATCTCGCTGTCCTGCGCCGCGTCCGCGACGAGGGTGGGGCGATAGTACGCCCCGTTCTTCAGTTCGCCCTGGGGAGCCTCACCGCCGGTGACCACGCGCGCGTAGGCACGCGCCCGGTCGACGAAACCGGCGACGCGGTCGCGGTGGACATGCGAGATCAGCGGGCCGAGGTCGGTGCCGGGGGCGAACGGGTCGCCCAGCCGGACGGTCTCCATCAGGGCGGCCGTCCGCGCGACGAACTCCTCGTACAGGGGGCGCTGCACGTACGCGCGCGTGGCGGCCGTGCAGTCCTGCCCGGTGTTGATGAGCGCGCCCGCGACCGCGCCGTTGACGGCGGCCTCCAGATCGGCGTCGTCGAAGACCACGAAGGGTGCCTTGCCGCCGAGCTCCAGGTGCAGGCGCTTGACGGTCGCGGTGGCGATCTCGGCGACACGCTTGCCGACGGCGGTGGAACCGGTGAAGGACGTCATGACCACGTCCGGGTGGCCGATCAGGTGCTCGCCGGCCACCTTGCCGGTGCCGGTGACGATGTTGATCACGCCGTCCGGAATGCCCGCGTCGGTGGCGGCCTGGGCGAACATCAGCGAGGTCAGCGGCGTCAGCTCGGCCGGCTTGAGCACGATGGTGTTGCCCGCGGCGACGGCCGGGAGGATCTTCCAGGCGGCCATCTGGAGGGGGTAGTTCCAGGGCGCGATGGAGCCGACGACCCCGATGGGCTCGCGGCGAACGTAGGACGTGTGGTCACCGGAGAACTCGCCGGCCGACTGTCCCTGGAGATGCCGGGCGGCGCCCGCGAAGAAGGCCGCGTTGTCGATCGTGCCCGGCACGTCGAACTCGCGGGTCAACTTCAGCGGCTTGCCGCACTGGAGGGACTCGGCGCGGGCGAAGTCCTCCGCCCGGTCGGCGAGCACGGCCGCGAAGCGGTGCAACGCGTCCGAGCGGTCGCCGGGCGTGGCGCCCGCCCAGCCGGGGAACGCCTCGCGCGCGGCGGCCACCGCGGCGTCGACGTCCTCAGGGCCGGCCAGTTCGTACGTGTAGACCTCCTCGCCGGTGGCGGGGTCGACGACCGCGTGACTGCGGCCCGACGTGCCCTTGGTCAGCCTTCCGGCGATGTACTGCGCGCCCTCGGCGAAACGGTCCTGCGCCGGGAATCGGTCCGGGGTGGCACTGCCCGGGTTGTGCATGTCGCTCTCCTCCGCCGTAGTCCCTCGGTCACCGAGGGCGGGTGGCGTAGCTCCAGCTCGATTTGAGTGCCGATCCTGACAGAGCCCTGGGACTCCAACAAGTGATTCCGTTGTTGCCTTTTGGTTACGCAACGGAATCTGTCGACCAGGTGTCGAGTAGGCACGGAAAAGGCAGGACGGTGTGTCAGTGGCGCGTGCCACACTCGCGTGCATGGGGAACATCGACTCCAGGCAGGCTCTGACCAGGGAAGTCCGCGCGGGGACCCGAGTGCGTTACGTCTACTTCTGGGGGCATCGGCCGCACCCGGACGGCCGGGTCGGCCCGAGCTGCCTGAGTCAGTGGTGGCCGTCGCCGTTCACGGTGGACGCGGTGCCGTACGCGACCGCGGAGCACTGGATGATGGCCGGCAAGGCGCGGCTGTTCGGGGACGCGGAGGCGGAGCGGCGGGTGCTGGCCGCGCGGCATCCGGCGGAGGCGAAGAAGGAGGGGCGGCTCGTACGCGGCTTCGACGAGGACGTGTGGGAGCGGGAGCGGTTCCGGATCGTGGTGGAAGGCGGCGTCCACAAGTTCGCCGCCCACCCCGCGCTGCGGGAGTTCCTGTTGACCACGGGCGACCGTGTGCTGGTGGAGGCCAGCCCGGTGGACCGCATATGGGGCATCGGACTGGCCGCCGGCGACGAGGCGGCGGCCGATCCGGAGCGCTGGCGGGGGCCGAACCTGCTGGGCTTCGCGCTGATGGAGGCGCGCGAGCGGCTGCGAGCCGGTATGCGGGTGCGCTAGTGCTGCGACCGGCCCGCGCGGAGGGCGGGCCGGTCAGGATCAGAGGTCGACCAGGACGGTCACGGCCGGCCCGAGGTCGGGGTCAGCGCTGGGCCAGGAAGGCCACGGCCGCTCAGGGGTCAGCGCTCGGCAAGGACCGCCACGGCCGACAGGGGGGTGCGGCCGAGGCCCGCGTCGTAGGACGTCGAGGAACCCTCGACGGTGCCGGCGTAGGACAAGCCGACGATCAGCAGGGCGATCACGACGAGGCCGAGGACGATGCCGATGATTCCCGTGATCAGGCCGGCCTGGGCCTGGCCGCGATTGCTGGCCTCGCCGCGGTCGGCCTTCCGGCGGCCCTTGACGCCGAAGATGACGGCGAGGACGCCGAGCACCACCCCGAAGATGCCGTAGAAGCAGAACATGCTGGAGGACAGGATGCCGAGCACCATCGCGGCGGTGCCCATCCCGTTGTCCGGGGGCATCGGCATGCCGGGCCAGCCCTGGCCCGCTCCCGGATAGCCGGGGTAGCCGTACCCGCCGGGTACGGGACCGGTGGGTATGCCCGGACCGGTGGGAGCGACGGGCGGCGGCGGCACGGCGGAGTCCGCGGTGGGGGCGCCGAAGGCGGGCGGCGGGAAACCGGCCGCCGGCATCGAGGCCATCGTCGCCTGGTCGTGCACGGACGGCGGGGTGAAGCCGGGCGGCTGCTCGGGCCCGGGGGACTGCGCCGGAGCGGACGTGTCCTTCTCCAGAGAAGGCCTGCTGCCGGGCGGCGCCCACGGATCCTCGGCTCCCGCGCCCCCGCCGGCCTGCGTTCCGTCCGTCATCTCGTCGTCTCCCCCTCGATCGATCGCCCCGCCATGCTAAGGCCTCGTCGGCGCGGGTGGACCGCCGGGCACCGGGCAGCCCCGCCCCCGTTCAGGAACGCGGCCCGCGGTCACGGCGAGGCATGCGCCTACGATGACCGTGCTCACCGATCAGCCGATCACCCGCGCCGCGCCCGCAGGGCCCGCGGCGCCCTTCCCGGGGAGGGACCCGTTGACCGACCAGCACGCACCCCGTGACCCGCACGCACTGCTCGACCCGCACGCATCGCGTGACCGGCACGCCTTCATCGCCGGACTGCCCAAGGCCGAACTGCACGTGCACCACGTCGGCTCCGCCTCCCCCCGGATCGTCTCCGAGCTGGCCGCCCGCCACCCCGACTCCAAGGTGCCCACCGACCCCGAGGCCCTGGCCGACTACTTCACCTTCACGGACTTCGCCCACTTCATCGAGGTGTACCTGTCCGTCGTGGACCTGATCCGCACCCCGGAGGACGTCCGGCTGCTGACCTACGAGGTGGCCCGCGACCTGGCCCGGCAGCAGGTGCGGTACGCGGAGCTCACCATCACGCCGTTCTCCTCCACCCGGCGGGGCATCGACGAGCGCGCCTTCATGGACGCGATCGAGGACGCCCGCAAGGCGGCCCAGGCCGAGTTCGGGACCGTACTGCGCTGGTGCTTCGACATCCCCGGTGAGGCCGGTCTCGAGTCGGCCGAGGAGACGATCCGGCTCGCCACCGACGACCGGCTGCGCCCCGAGGGCCTGGTGTCGTTCGGGCTCGGCGGGCCCGAGATCGGCGTACCGCGGCCCCAGTTCAAGCGCTACTTCGACCGGGCGATCGCCGCCGGGCTGCGCTCCGTCCCGCACGCGGGCGAGACCACGGGGCCCGAAACAGTGTGGGACGCGCTGACCGAACTGCGCGCCGAGCGCATCGGTCACGGCACCAGCTCCGCCCTGGACCCGAAGCTGCTCGCCCACCTCGCCGAGCACCGCATCCCGCTGGAGGTCTGCCCGACCTCCAACATCGCCACCCGGGCCGTGCGCACCATGGATGAGCACCCCATCAAGGAGTTCGTCCGCGCCGGGGTCCTCGTCACGGTGAACTCCGACGACCCGCCCATGTTCGGCACCGACCTCAACAACGAGTACGCCGTGGCCGGCCGGCTGCTCGAACTCGACGAGCGGGGCCTGGCCGAGCTCGCCAAGAACGCGGTGGACGCCTCCTTCCTGGACGCGGCCGGCAAGGCGCGCATCGTGGAGGAGATCGACGCCTACACCGCGCGGTGGCTCGCGCCCTGAGCGGGACACGGCGGGACACAATGGGGCCCATGCAGACCGTGACCGCCGTGGCGCACCGCGGCGACCCCTACCGCTTCCGCGAGAACACCGTCGACTCACTGCGCTCCGCGTTCGGCCAAGGCGCGGACGCGGTCGAGATCGACGTACGGCTGACCCGGGACGGTGTTCCGGTGCTGCTGCACGACGAGTCGCTGAAGCGGCTGTGGGCCCACGACCGGCCGCTGCACGCGCTGTCCGCGGCAGAGCTGCGCGACGTGACGGACGGCCGGGTGCCCACGCTGGAGCACGCGCTCACCGCGACGGACACCGGCAGGGTGATGATCGACCTGCCGGGCCCGGCCCGCCCGCGGGCGGTGCGGCGGATCGTCGACGTGGTCGACGCGTGCGGGGCACGGGACCGCGTGTACTACTGCGCGGGCACCGAGGCCATGCTCGCGGTGCGCGCCGCCGACCCGGCCGCCGAGATCGCGCTGACCTGGACGAGCCTGGCGCCCCCGCGGGCCGGGCTGCTGGACGCGGTGCGGCCCCGGTGGCTGAACTACCGGTTCACCCTGGTGGACCGGGACCTCGCCGCCCGCGTCCACCGCGACGGCTACCTGCTGTCCGTCTGGACCCCCGACACCCGCCGCTCCCTGCGCCGCCTCCTCGACCTCGGCGCCGACTCCATCACGACCAACCGCGTCGACCTGCTGCACACCCTGCGCACCGCGCAGACCGCGGCACCGTAGGGGACCGCCCCCGACAACACGCCGGTGCCGTCCGGCACTTGCTCCGGGGCGCCTCGGGGTCGGACGCCCTCCCCGGCGACGATCCGCCGGGCGCCGCCCGCCTGAAGGATGTTCGGCGCCAGCCCGCCTAGGCCCTGTCGTCACATTCCCGCCTGCCCCGCGACGCCTGGCACGCACTCTCGCCACACCGGGCGAAAGCCCAAGTACGTCCAGTACGAGGACTTCCGCCCGGCACGCCGAGAGCACGCACCAGACGCCGCGGAGCCGCCCTTCGGGCGACGACGGGAATGTGACGACAGGACCTAGCACCCTCCGGGAGCACCCGATGCACGCACGCGCCACGGCCCTGACCACCGCCTGAGCCGCACCCTCGTCCACTCGGTCAACCCCTCCGACGCCAAGGGTGAGTCGAGGAACCCGGTGGCCGAACGCATCGCGCTGGCGGCACTCAGGTAGCGGACCGCCCGCCCAGCAGCCGGCCGGCCGCCGCGTGCGATGCCACCGTGGCCGCGCCCGCGAGGCCCAGGCCGAGGACCAGGTCGCGGGGACGCGTGGGGCGCAGGACACCGGCGCGGCGCAGACGGGCGCGGGCCCAGAGGGTGAAGGGGACCACCAGGAAGGGCGAGGTGGCGGAGCCGGGGGTGTACCCGCGCACTGCCGCGGCCTGGGCCAGGTGGACCAGGCCGTGCAGCCCGAAGGCGTTCAGCGCCGTCTGGTAGTAGCCGGAACGCCCGCCGGTCGCCCGGCCCGCGGCGGACGCGGCGGCGACGATCGCGCCCATCATCCCTACGGCCACCGCGAATTCACGCGCATCCACGGACCCGAGGCGCCGCCACACCGCCTCCGGCACCCCCGGCAAGCGCTCCCGCAGTATTGGCACGTTGCGCCGCTGCCAGCCCGGCACAGTGGCCAACTCCTCCACGTCGTGGAGGGCCCAGGCCACCAGTAGCCCGAACGTGACGGCGGGGCCCACTTGTTGGTCGTTCGGGGTGTGTGTCACTCCGGTGAGTCTGCTACAGCCCCACGATGGCGTTCCAGCGCTTGGCGAACTCCACGCGCTCCTCGGAGGACATGTCCCGGGCGATGGCGAGGCGCTCGCGCATGGTGGCGTCGGGGAAGATCAGCGGGTTCTCGGCGAGTTCGGCGGTGTCCTGGTCCTTGGAGTCGGCGAGCACGGCCTGGGCCGCCGGGACGGGGCAGACGTAGTTGACCCAGGTGGCGAGCTCCGCGGCCACTTCGGGGTCGTAGTAGTAGTCGATCAGGCGTTCCGCGTTGGCCTTGTGGCCGGCCCGGTTGGGGATCATCCAGGAGTCCGACCACAGTTCGGCGCCCTCCTCGGGCACGACGAAGCGGATGTCGGGGTTGTCCGCCTGGAGCTGGATCACATCGCCCGAGTAGGCCTGGCAGGCCAGGACGTCCCCGCTGACCAGGTCCTTGGTGTAGTCGTTGCCGGTGAAGCGGCGGATGTGGCCCTTGCGGACCTGCCGCTCGACCTGGTCGCAGACCTTGTCGAAGTCGCGGGTCTTCCACTTGGTGATGTCCACGCCGTTGGCCTGCATCAGCAGTGCGAACGCCTCGTCCAGGCCGGACAGCAGGGTGACCCGGCCCTTGAGGTCGCTCGCCCACAGGTCGGAGACCTGGCGTATCTCACGGCCGAGCTTGCGGCGGTTGTAGGCGATGCCGGTGATGCCCGACTGGTACGGCATCGTGAACTTGCGCCCCGGGTCGAAGGCGGGGTCGCGCAGCAGCGGGTCGAGGTACTGGGCCACCTGCGGCTGACGGGCGCGGTCCATCTCCTGCACCCAGCCGAGCCGGACGAACCGCGCGCACAACCAGTCGCTGATCACGATGAGATCGCGGCCCGTGTCCTGATGGTTCATCAGGGACGGGCTGATCTTGCCGAAGAACTCGTCGTTGTCGTTGATCTCCTCGACGTAGTCGACGGCGATGCCCGTGTGCTTCTCGAAGGCCTCGAGAGTGGGCCGCTTGTTCGGGTTCTTGTCGTCGGTGTCGATGTAGAGCGGCCAGTTCGCCCAGGTCAGCCGGTGATCGGTGGCGGAGGCGTCCGGGATGGCGCGGTCACCGGGCTGGACGTAGGCGGCGGGCACCCCGCAGCCGGCGAGCGCACCGAGCGCGGCCGTGCCGCCCAGGGCGCGCAGCAGGGAGCGGCGGGAGAGCGGGGGCGTCTTCGGAGTCTTGAGCACCGGCCCAGGATGCCGCGCGTGTCCACCGTCGGACAATCGACGCAGCGTCGAGCACGCCGGGAGGGAGCCGACACCTTGTCGATCACCGCGCGGCCGTGGACGCACCGCGTCGATCACAGCCCGGCCGCCGACGCACCTTGTCGACCACTGCCCGGCCGCCGACGCACCTTGTCGACCACTGCCCGGCCGTGGACACACCGCGGCCCCGGACGGTCCGTCCTCCGTCCGGGGCCGCGAGCGGGCGAGCCACGCGCTCAGCGCGTCACGTGGTCAGTGACACGCGGTCAGTGACACGCGGTCGACGTCACGCGTCGAGCGACGTCATGACGTGCTTGATCCGCGTGTAGTCCTCGAAGCCGTACGCCGACAGGTCCTTGCCGTAGCCGGACTTCTTGAAGCCGCCGTGCGGCATCTCGGCCACCAGCGGGATGTGGGTGTTGATCCACACGCAGCCGAAGTCGAGCTTCTTGGACATCCGCATGGCGCGGGAGTGGTCCTTGGTCCACACCGAGGAGGCCAGCGCGTACTCGACGCCGTTGGCCCACTCGACGGCCTGGTCCTCGTCCGAGAAGGACTGCACGGTGATGACCGGGCCGAAGACCTCCCTCTGGATGATCTCGTCGTCCTGCTTCAGGCCCGAGACGACGGTCGGGGCGTAGAAGTAGCCCTTGTCGCCGACCTGGTGGCCGCCGGCCTCGACCTTGGCGTGGGCGGGCAGCCGCTCGATGAAGCCGGCCACCTGCTTGAGCTGGTTGGGGTTGTTCAGCGGGCCGAACAGGACGTCCTCGTCGTCCGGCTGCCCGGTCTTGGTCTCGGCCGCGGCCTTGGCGAGCGCGGAGACGAACGCGTCGTGGATGGACTCGTGGACGAGGACGCGGGTGGCGGCCGTGCAGTCCTGGCCGGCGTTGAAGAAGCCGGCGACCGAGATGTCCTCGACGGCCTTGTCGATGTCGGTGTCCTCGAAGACCACGACCGGGGCCTTGCCGCCCAGCTCCAGGTGGACCCGCTTGAGGTCCTTGGAGGCCGACTCGGCGACCGACATGCCGGCGCGCACGGAACCGGTGATGGAGGCCATCGCCGGGGTCGGGTGCTCCACCATCAGACGGCCGGTGTCGCGGTCGCCGCAGATGACGTTGAAGACGCCCTTGGGCAGGACCGAGCCGATGATGTCGGCGATCAGGACCGTGGAGGCGGGGGTGGTGTCCGACGGCTTCAGGACCACCGTGTTGCCCGCGGCGAGCGCCGGGGCGAACTTCCACACGGCCATCATCATCGGGTAGTTCCACGGCGCGACCTGCGCGCAGACGCCGATCGGCTCGCGGCGGACGATCGAGGTCAGCCCCTCCATGTACTCGCCCGCCGACCGGCCCTCGAGCATCCGGGCCGCACCCGCGAAGAAGCGGATCTGGTCGACCATCGGCGGGATCTCCTCGGAGCGGGTCAGCCCGATCGGCTTGCCCGTGTTCTCCACCTCCGCCGCAATCAGTTCCTCGGCGCGCTCCTCGAAGGCGTCTGCGATCTTCAGCAGGGCCTTCTGGCGCTCCGCCGGGGTGGTGTCGCGCCAGCCCGGGAAGGCCGCGGCCGCGGCCGCCATGGCGGCGTCCACGTCCGCCTGCCCGGAAAGCGGCGCGGTCGCGTACGCCTCGCCCGTCACGGGGTTGACCACCTCGGTGGTCCGTCCGTCGGCGGCGTCCCGGAACTCACCGTCGATGTAGTTGCGCAGACGACGCAGCTCGGTGCTCACTGCCGGCCCTCCTGGTCCTGTTCAAGATGTCCCATCGCTGAGGCACCCACCCTAGTCCGGGGTGCCGCGTTTTCAACACCCCCACCCCCGCGAGTTCTGCGAAATCCGCACGTCTCGGTATCGCAAACAACGAATTTCATTGCATCGGCCTTGCGGAACTGTCGATACGTCGTGCACAGTGAGGTCGTGCCCAGTCGAAGCGCAGAACAGAGGGACTCCCGCGAGTCCAGGAACGGGAGCAGCCCGCACCTGGACGCCGTCTCCCTCGCCATCATCGAGCAGTTGCAGGAGGACGGCCGCCGTCCGTACGCCGCGATCGGCAAGGCCGTCGGCCTGTCCGAGGCGGCCGTGCGCCAGCGCGTCCAGAAGCTGCTCGACCAGGGCGTGATGCAGATCGTCGCCGTCACCGACCCGCTCACCGTGGGCTTCCGCCGGCAGGCGATGGTCGGGATCAACGTCGAGGGCGACACGGAGTCCGTGGCCGACGCGCTGACCGGCATGTCGGAAGTCGAGTACGTGGTGATGACCGCGGGCTCGTTCGACATCCTCGCCGAGATCGTCTGCGAGGACGACGACCAGCTGCTGGACGTCATCAACAAACGCATCCGGGCACTGCCCGGCGTGCGCTCCACCGAGAGCTTCGTCTACCTCAAGCTCAAGAAGCAGACCTACATGTGGGGAACCCGATAACCGTGAGCAAGGACCTCAGCCGTACCGCGTACGATCACCTGTGGATGCACTTCACCCGCATGTCCTCGTACGAGAACGCCCCCGTGCCGACGATCGTGCGCGGCGAGGGCACCTACATCTACGACGACAAGGGCAAGCGCTACCTCGACGGTCTCGCGGGTCTGTTCGTGGTCCAGGCCGGTCACGGCCGCACGGAGCTGGCCGAGACCGCGTTCAAGCAGGCGCAGGAGCTGGCGTTCTTCCCCGTCTGGTCCTACGCCCACCCCAAGGCCGTCGAGCTGGCCGAGCGCCTGGCGGACTACGCGCCGGGCGACCTGAACAAGGTCTTCTTCACCACCGGCGGCGGCGAGGCCGTCGAGACCGCCTGGAAGCTCGCCAAGCAGTACTTCAAGCTGACCGGCAAACCCACCAAGCACAAGGTCATATCCCGTGCGGTCGCCTACCACGGCACCCCGCAGGGCGCCCTGTCCATCACCGGCCTGCCGGCCCTGAAGGCGCCGTTCGAGCCGCTGGTGCCGGGCGCACACAAGGTCCCGAACACCAACATCTACCGCGCCCCGATCTTCGGCGACGACCCGGAGGCCTTCGGCCGCTGGGCCGCCGACCAGATCGAGCAGCAGATCCTCTTCGAGGGCCCGGACACGGTCGCCGCGGTCTTCCTGGAGCCGGTGCAGAACGCCGGCGGCTGCTTCCCGCCGCCGCCCGGATACTTCCAGCGGGTGCGCGAGATCTGCGACCAGTACGACGTGCTGCTCGTCTCCGACGAGGTCATCTGCGCCTTCGGCCGCCTGGGCACCATGTTCGCCTGTGACAAGTTCGGCTACGTGCCGGACATGATCACCTGCGCCAAGGGCATGACCTCGGGCTACTCCCCGATCGGCGCGTGCATCATCTCCGACCGCCTGGCCGAGCCGTTCTACAAGGGCGACAACACCTTCCTGCACGGCTACACCTTCGGTGGCCACCCGGTCTCGGCCGCGGTGGGCCTGGCCAACCTCGACCTGTTCGAGCGCGAGAACCTCACCCAGCACGTGCTGGACAACGAGGGCGCCTTCCTCTCCACCCTGGAGAAGCTGCACGACCTGCCGATCGTCGGCGACGTCCGCGGCAACGGCTTCTTCTACGGCATCGAGCTGGTGAAGGACAAGCACACCAAGGAGTCCTTCACCGACGAGGAGACCGAGCGGGTCCTGTACGGCTTCCTGTCCAAGGCGCTGTACGACAACGGCCTGTACTGCCGTGCCGACGACCGCGGCGACCCGGTCGTCCAGCTCGCCCCGCCGCTGATCTCCAACCAGGAGACCTTCGACGAGATCGAGCAGATCCTGCGCGCGACCCTGTCGGAGGCGTGGACCAAGCTGTGACCGCGGCGGCCCGACCGCCGCGCGAAAGGCGCACATCTGCGATCAGATGATCAACACCGGCCCCGGTGCCGTCCGTTCGAGTGAGAAACGGCGGCCCGGGGCCGTGTGTTGTCCGGGCTCTCCCCAGGCGCTGCCTAGCGTGCCCTTGACGCGTCACTCTGCGTCGGACCGGCTCCGTGACCCGAGGTCTTCATACTCGTTCGCCCGTACGGGGGACACGGCACGGAATTCCCGATGAGAACCGAGGTGTACGCCCATGGACGTCCCACCCGACAACGAGGTGCTCTGGGCGCGGGCCCTGCACTACACCCACGACGACGGCTCGCCCGCCCTCGGCGGTGTCTCCCTCGGTGTCGCGCAGGGCGAGATCCTCGCCGTGAGCGGGCCGAGCGGCAGCGGCAAGACGACCCTGCTGCGGTGCCTGTCCGGCTTGACGCGGGTGCGGCGCGGCGAGGTCTGGTTCAACAGCGTCCCGGTGCACACCCTGGGCCCGCTGGCCCGTGAGCGGCTGCGCCGCGACCGGTTCGGCTGGGTCGACCCCGCGCCCACGCTCGTACCGGAGCTGAACGTCTGGGAGAACACGGCCCTGCCCCTGATGCTGCGCGGCACGAGCCGGCGGCGGGCCAAGGTGGCCGCCCTGGAGTGGCTGGAGCGCCTCGACGTCGGCGACCTGGCCCGTATGCGCCCGCACCGGCTGCGCCAGGCCGAGCGGCAGCGCGTCTGCATCGCCCGCGCGCTCGCCCCCTCCCCCACGGTGCTGTTCGCCGACGAGCCGACGGCCCCGCTGCACCGCGCCGACCGCGCCCACGTGCTGCGCACGCTCACCACCGCCGCCCGCTCGCACGGCATCACGGTCGTGCTCGCCACCCACGACCCGGAGACCGCGGCCTTCGCGGACCGGACGGTGGCGGTGCTCGACGGGCGGTGTGTGAAGACCGTGCACCTGCCCCCGGTCGGCGACACCGCGGAAGGCCGGGCCGCGTGCTCGCTCTCCGTCTGATCCGCGTCGCCCGCCCGGGCGTCCAACTGCGCCGCCTGACGGTCGCGGCGGCGTCGGCGGGCACGGGCTTCCTGCTGCTGTCCAGCCTCGGCTACGCGCTCGGTCACCCGGAGCACTCGGCCGCGGCGGCCCTGCGGCTGTCCTGGTGCGTGCTGCCCCTGGCCGCGACGGTGTACCTGGCGGTCGCGGTGGCCCGCACCGACCCGGGGACCCGTCCCCGGTCGGGCCTGTCGGCGCTCGGCCTCGGTCCGGGCCGTCTGATGGCCGTCTCGGCGGCCACGACCGCCCTGGCCTGCGGGCTCGGCTCGCTGCTCGCGCTGCTGCTCTTCATGTACCTGCGCGACGACGGCACGGAACTGCCGTTCGACGGCGCGGCACCCACGTTCCTGGCGGCCGGGGAGCCGCTGCCGGTGCCGGCGGTGCTGACGCTGCTGGCCGTCGTCCCCGTCCTCGCCTCGGTGGCGGTCGCGCTGGTGCTGTTCCCCCGGGAACCGAGGCCCACGGCGGCCCGGAACACCGGCCGGAAGTACGGCCGCTTCGGGGCGTACCGGCGCACCAGTACGCGGGAGACGTTCGGGGCGTACGGCCGGTTCGGGGCACGCCTCGGCGACGGGGCCGCCGGGCGACAGAGCCGCTCGGCGACACAGGGCCGGTCGGCGACGGCATGCGCGATCCGGCCCCAGGACACGGCCGACGGCACGGCGCGGACCGAGGACGATCTGACCAGGGACGACCTGACCAGGGCCGACCTGTCCGGCGCCGATCCGACCGGGGACGACCTGTCCGGCGCCCCGGAGGACGCCGGTCACGAACCCGCGCACGACGCCCCGGATCCCCACCGGCCCCCGGCCCCACGGCAGCCGCCCACCGGGCTCCCCTGGGGCATCGCCGTACTCGCCGCCGGCCTGGCCGTGGAGGCGTACGCCGGACGGTCCACCACCCCCGGTGCCGCCCCCGGTCCGGCCCTCCCCGGCGGCCTTGCGGCCGGCTCCGCCCCGGTCCTCATCGGCTGGCTGATGACCGCCCTCGGCCTCGCCCTGGCCGGCCCCGGGCTCACCCACCTGTGCGGCCGTGTCCTCCAGTCCGCCCGCCCCGGTGCCCTGCGGCTCCTGGCCGGGCGCGTCCTGATGGAGGAGGCGGGCCGGGTCGGCCGCCCGCTGGGCGTGGTCTGCGCGGTGGCGTCGGGGACGTACGCCATGATCGCGGCCTACGACGGCACCGCTCGGGCGCTCGGCCCGCTGACGACGCTGGGCACGCTGCTCGTCGCCGGCTGCGCCGTGGCCACCCTGCTGATCGCCGCCGTCGAGGCGAGGCAGTCCCGTGCCGACGCCATCGCCGCGCTGCGGCGGCTCGGCGCGCCGGCCGCGATGCTGCGCTCCGCCGCCCTCCTGCGCTGCGGCGCCCTGCTGGCCCTGCTCATCCCGCTGACCCTGGTGGTCGCCGATCTCGCCGCCCTGCCGCTGGTCCCCTGAGCCACCGGCCGGCCCCGCAGAAGAGGCGTGAAAGAAATCCCGGGGCCGCCGATGAGTTCCGCGCGGACCCCGGGTCTACCCCTGTGAACGGCAAGGAACCGCGATGGGAGAGACCCCGCCATGTACCAGCAGATGATCTTCGTGAACCTGGCGACGAACGACGTGGCCGCGTCCAGGAAGTTCTTCACCGATCTCGGCTACACCATCAACCCCCAGTTCTCCACCGACGAATGCACCTGCGTCGTCATCAGCGACACGATCATCGCGATGCTGCTCAGCAAGCAGCACTACGCCAACTTCACCAAGAAGGAGATCGCGGACTCGACGAAGTCCAGCGAGGTGCTGATCTGCCTGAGCGCCGAGAGCCGCGAGAAGGTCGACGAACTGGTGCAGAAGGCGGTCGCGGCCGGCGGCACCGCGACCGACGAGACCCAGGACCAGGGCTTCATGTACGGCCGCTCCTTCGACGACCTCGACGGCCACACCTGGGAGGTCATGTGGATGGACCCGGCGGCGGTGCAGGGCTGAGCCCACGGGGGGCGAGGCCAGGAGCGATCTGGGCGGGTGCGTCGGCACCCGCCCAGACTCATGCCAACACGTTGAAACATTTGCATAGTTAATAATGAGGTAAAGTCAACGCCGTTCGGAGGCTGACGGATTGACACTCCCGACGGAGCACTTATAAATCTGAGCCTCCTGGGGTTACTGGGAGCTCAACCTCGTCGTTGCCCCAACACCCCTCAAACCCCCCGCAATTGGGCATCCCGTGAAGGGCACAGTGGCCATCTTGTCCATATCCCGTCGTACCGCACGCACCGTGCGCATCCTCGGTGTCGCCTCCGCGTCCGCCGCTCTCGCTCTCGGCGCCGCGGGCAACGCGCTCGCCTGCAACATCAAGGAGTTCTCCGCCGAAGCCAAGTGCGACGGCGAGAAGGGCGTCATCGTCGTCACCGACAAGGACCCCTCTCGCACCGAGGCCGTCGTCTCCGTGTTCCTCCAGAACAACGGCGCCGACGCCCGTGAGGTCGGTGAGCTCACGGTGAAGGGTTCCCGTGAGGGCACCACGATCACCTTCGCCGAGGACTGGCAGCCGAACGCCACCTACCGCATCCACGTCAAGGCCGGCAAGGACGGAAAGCTGGTCAACGAGGACATCAAGCCGAACCTGACCACTCCGTCCACGGCCTGCAAGACGGAGACCCCGAGCACTCCGGCCACGCCGCCGGCCCCGGAGACGCCGACCCCGTCGGCGACGGAGTCGGAGTCGGAGTCGCCGTCCGAGTCGCCGTCGGAGTCGGAGTCCGCGGCCCCGACCGCGTCCGCCTCGGAGAGCACCACCGCTCCCGCCGGCGCCGAGAACAACGCTCCGTCGCCCGCGGTCGGTGACTCCAACCTCGCCGAGACCGGTGCCGACTCCAACACCGGCATGATCGCCGGCATCGCGGCCGCCCTGGTCGTCGTCGGCGGTGGCGCGGTCTTCTTCGGCATGCGCCGCCGTGGAGCGAACAGCAACCGCTGACGCCCCACCAGCGCACCACCCGTGGCCCGCCCCCGAACTCGGGGGCGGGCCACGGTCGTTCACTCGAAGGTAGCCCGCGCCAGCCAGAACTCCAGCAGCTCCCGCTCGCCGAGCACCTCCAGCTCGGTGCTGTCCAGGGGCAGCCGGCTGTAGAACGCGAGCAGCACGGAGGTGAGCGGCCCGCGCAGGGCGACGGTCGCCTTCTCGTGACCGCGGCGCCAGGTGACGCCCTCCTCGGCGAGCTCGATGACCCACTCGGCGTTCAGCCCGGGATCGCCGTCGGTGGCGTGCAGATGGATGCTGCGGCCCGGACCGCGCAGCTCCTGGGCGTCCGGGGACGCCTTCTTCCGCTGGATGAACTCCACGATCTGGAGCCACTCGTCGATGGCGTCGGCGGCCACGTCCGCGGCGACCTCGTAGGGCCGGCCCGCGGCGAGCGCCGCGTCGGCACGGTGGATCGTGATCTCATGGGTCATACGACGGGCCCAGAAGCGGGTGTCGAGGATCCCGGCCCAGGTCCACACCTTCGTGTCCGGTCCGGCCTCACGGAGGGCGTCGACGACCATCCGGCCGGTCTCCGCCAGCCAGGCGTCCAGCGCGGCCGGGTCGCCCTGCTCCTTCGGCCCCTCGGCCAGCGGGACCGCGTCGTCCGGGACGTTCTCCAGCGCGCGGGTCCGGACCAGCGCCTCCACCCAGCGCAGGGCACCGCCCATATGCCGTACGAGCTCCTCCAGCGTCCAGTCCGGACAGGTCGGCACGGTGCCGGACAAGTCGGCGCCGGAGGCGAGCAGGGAGCGCAACTCATCAACCTGGTGGGCGATTTCGTCACAGTAACGTTCGTAGGAAAGCAGCGTCATGCCCGCACACTAGGTGCCCTGCGGTCGATCAAGCACCACGATTTCGGTCGTGTCGAACTCCACGGCCACCTCGTCCCCGACCTCCGGTGCCGCGCGCAGGGCACAGGCCGCCTCCAGGCGGGGGGCGTTGTCGGGCTGGAGGTGGACGGTGACGTGGGTGCCCTTGAAGGTGCGGGCGGTCACCGCGCAGGGCAGTCCCTCGGCGGTGGGGACGAGGCGGACTCCCGCGGGCCGGACGAGGAGGGTGCGGGCCCCCTGGGCCGAGCCGCCGGGGACCGGCACCTTGCCCCACGGGGTGACCGCTACCTCGCCGTCCACGTTCGCCTCCACCACGTTCTCGAAGCCGAGGAAACGGGCCACGAAGGCGTCGGCCGGCCGCTGCCACACCTCGAGTGGCGTGCCCCACTGGGCGATCCGGCCGTCCCGCATCACCACGACCCGGTCGGCGAGCGCGAAGGCCTCGCCCTGGTCGTGCGTGACCGCGAGCACGGTGGTGCCCAACCGTCCGAACAACTCACGCAGTTCCACGACGAGACGCTCCCGCAGCGAGCGGTCGAGCTGGCCGAGCGGCTCGTCCAGCATCAGCAGCCGCGGCCGGGGGGCGAGCGCCCGGGCGAGGGCCACCCGCTGCTGCTCCCCGCCGGAGAGCGCGGCCACGGCCCGCCGCCCGGCACCGGGCAGCCCGACCAGCTCCAACAACTCCCCCACGCGGGCGTCCCGTTCGCTCCTCGCCACGCCGTGCATCCGCAGCCCGAAGCCGACGTTTCCGGCCACGTCCCGCTGCGGGAACAGCTGGTGGTCCTGGAACATCAGCCCCACCTCGCGCCGGTGCACCGGCACCCCCGACTGGTCCCGCCCATCCAGCAGTACCCGCCCGGAGTCCAGCGGCTGGAGCCCGGCCACCGCGCGCAGCAGTGTCGACTTGCCGCTGCCGCTGGGTCCGAGCACGCACACGATCTCGTGCTCGGCGACCGACAGGTCGACCGCGTCCAGCGCGTCCCGCCCGCCGAAGCGCACGGTCGCGGCCTCAAGGCTCAGCAGCATCTAGAACTCCCCGCTCCGGTCGGTGCGCAGCCGCTCCAGCACCAGCAGCGCCACCGCGCACACCACCATCAGAATCGTCGACAGGGCCATCGCCTGGCCGTAGTTGAGGTCTCCGGGCCGGCCGATCAGCCGCGCCACGGCGACCGGCAGCGTCGGACGGTCGGGGCGCGCGATGAACACGGTCGCCCCGAACTCCCCCAGCGACACCGCGAAGGCGAACCCGGCGGCGATCAGCAGCGCCCGCCGTACCAGGGGCAGGTCGACCTCCCGCCACACCCGCCACGGCGAGGCCCCGAGCACGGCCGCCGCCTCCCGGAGCCGTACGTCCACCGCGCGCAGCACGGGGAGCATGGTCCGTACGACGAAGGGCACGCCGACCAGGGCCTGCGCCAGCGGAACCAGGATCCAGGACTGCCTGAGGTCCAGCGGCGGGCGGTCCAGGGCGATCAGGAAGCCGAAGCCGACGGTCACCGCGGAGACCCCGAGCGGCAGCATCAGCAGCGCGTCGAAGCCGCGTACGAGCCGGGCCGCGATGGGGGTCCCCCCGTTGGAGCGAAGGCGAGAGTGAGGGAGGCGGGTGAGGGCCGCGGCGGCGAGCGCGCCGATCACCACGGCGATGGCGGTCGCCGCGGCGGCATAGCTCAGGGAGGTGCCGACGGCGTCGATCGGCGCGACCAGGAAGGTGCCGCCGTCCGCGTTCGTCAGCGCCCGGTAGTAGCCGAACCCGGGCGCGGTGAGCGACCGCTGCACCAGCACGGCGAGCGGCAGTACGACGAGGACGGCGATGGTGGCGAGGACACCGGCCAGCATCGTCCACTGCCCGGCACCGCGCGGCCGGCGGGCGGTCAGCGAGGCGTCCACCAGCTTCAGCGCGGTCTCGCGGCGCCGAACGGTCCAGGCGTGCACGGCGAGGATCGCGCCCACCGCGGCGAACTGGAGGAGCGTCAGGACCGCGGCGGTGGCCAGGTCGAAGATCTCGGACGTCTGCCGGTAGATCTCCACCTCGAGGGTGGAGAAGGTGGGGCCGCCGAGGATCTGCACCACACCGAAGGAGGTGAACGTGAACAGGAAGACCATGAGTGCGGCGGCGGCGACCGCGGGCGCCAGCGCGGGCAGGGTGACCTTCCGCCAGGCGGCGAGCGGCGAGGCGCCGAGCATCCGGGCCGCCTCCTCCTGGCGCGGGTCGAGCCCCGCCCACAGACCGCCCACGGTCCGTACGACGACGGCGTAGTTGAAGAAGACGTGGGCGAGCAGGATCGCCCAGACCGTGGTGTCCAGCCGTACGCCCCACAGTTCGTCGAGCAGGCCGCCGCGCCCGACCAGCGCGAGGAACGCAGTGCCGACCACGACCGTGGGCAGCACGAACGGCACGGTGACGACGGCTCGCAGAACCTGCCGGCCGGGGAAGTCGAGGCGCGCGAAGACATAGGCGCCGGGCAGGGCTACGAGCAGGGTGAGCACGGTGGAGGCGAGCGCCTGCCAAGTGGTGAACCACAGGACGTGCCGGATGTCGGACTGTCCGAGCACATCGGCGATCCGCCCCAACTGCCAGGCCCCGTCGGCCTCCAGGCCGCGCCGGACGATCGCGACCACGGGGTAGGCGAAGAACACCGCGAAGAACGCGACGGGCACGGCCATGAGACCGAGCCGCGCCGCGTTCCCCGTCCGGCGGCCGCGTCCGCGGCCTACCTGAGGACGAGCGAGGTCCACGACTTGACCCACTGGTCACGGTTGGCGGCGATCTTGGCGGGGACCATGGTCTCGGGGTCCTTGGCCTGGGGGCCGTACTTCACGAACTCCGGGGGCACTTGGGCGCCTTCGCGCACCGGGTAGACGAACATGTTCAGCGGCATGTCGTCCTGGAACTTCTTGGTGATCAGGAAGTCCAGGAACGCCTTGCCGCCCTCGGTGTTCCCGGCGTTGCTCAGCAGTCCGGCGTACTCGACCTGGCGGAAGCAGGTGCCCTGCGCGACGCCGGTCGGCGCGGTCTTGGGCCGCGGGTCGGCGTAGATGACCTCGGCGGGCGGCGAGGAGGCGTAGGAGACGACGAGGGGACGGTCGCCCTTGGCCTTCCTGCCGCCGGCGGAGCCGGAGAACTCCTGGTTGTAGGCCTGCTCCCAGCCGTCGACGACCTTGACGCCGTTGGCCTTGAGCTTCTTCCAGTAGTCCTGCCAGCCCTTGTCCCCGTACTGCGCGGCGGTGCCGAGCAGGAAGCCGAGGCCGGGCGAGGAGGTGGCGGCGTTCTCGGTGACGAGGAGGTTCTTGTACTCCGGCTTGACCAGGTCGTCGAACGAGGCGGGCGGGGTCAGCTTGTGGTCGGCGAAGTACTTCTTGTCGTAGTTGACGCAGATGTCGCCGGTGTCGATGGGCGTGACCCGGTGCTTCGCTTCGTCGACGCGGTACTGCGGCAGGATCAGGTCCGAACCCTTCGGCTCGTACGACTGGAACAGCCCGTTGTCCAGGGCGCGGGACAGCAGCGTGTTGTCGACGCCGAAGAAGACGTCGCCCTGCGGGTTGTCCTTGGTGAGGATGGCCTTGTTGACGGCCTGGCCGGCGTCGCCGTCCTCGAGGACCTTGACCTTGTAGCCGGAGCTCTTCTCGAAGTCCGCGATGACGCTCTTGGAGGCGGCCCACGAGTTGTGGCTGACCAGCGTCACCGTCCTGGAGCCGGCCGAACTCTTGTCGCCCGGCGACGAACCGCACGCCGACAGCGTGACCAGGCCGAGCCCGACCGCCACGACGGCGAACGTCTTGGTGTGCACTGAAGTCCTCCTGGGGGTTGGCCAGGAAGAGACGCGGCCCTGCCCGGGATCCGCGAGGGACACCCGGGCAGGGCACAACAGCTTGAGTGATGACCGAACTTCCTACCCAGAATGACCTGGGCGAGGTTCAGAGGGTCTGCGGCCGGTGCCGCACTCTCAGCGCTGTGGCGCTCCCCTGTCGGAATATGAAGATGTGTGCGGTATCAGCCTACCGTCCGGCTACCTTTCGGTGGCAGCCAGCTGACCGCAGGCGCCGTCGATCTCCTGACCGCGGGTGTCCCGGATGGTCACCGGCACACCGTGGGCGGCGATCGCCTCGACGAAGGCCTTCTCGTCCTCGGGGCGGGACGCGGTCCACTTGGAGCCGGGCGTCGGGTTCAGCGGGATGAGGTTGACGTGCACCGGCCTGCCCTTGAGCAGCCGGCCGAGCCGGTCGCCGCGCCACGCCTGGTCGTTGATGTCCCGGATCAGCGCGTACTCGATGGACAGCCGGCGCCCGGACCTGGCGGTGTACTCGAATCCGGCGTCGAGCACCTCCCGCACCTTCCACCGCGTATTGACCGGGACGAGCGTGTCGCGTAGTTCGTCGTCCGGCGCGTGCAGGGAGATGGCGAGCCGGCACTTGAAGCCCTCGTCGGAGAACCGGTGGATGGCCGGGACCAGGCCCACCGTCGATACGGTGATCCCGCGCTGGGACAGGCCGAGCCCGTCCGGCTCGGGGTCGGTCAGGGCGCGGATGGCGCCGACGACGCGGTTGTAGTTGGCGAGCGGCTCGCCCATGCCCATGAAGACGATGTTCGACAGGCGAGCGGGACCACCGGGGACCTCTCCGTCCCGCAGGGCGCGCATCCCGTCCACGATCTGGTGCACGATCTCGGCGGTGGACAGGTTCCGGTCGAGCCCGGCCTGTCCCGTGGCGCAGAACGGGCAGTTCATGCCGCAGCCCGCCTGCGAGCTGATGCACATGGTCACCCGGTCCGGGTAGCGCATGAGCACCGACTCCACGAGCGTGCCGTCGAACAGGCGCCACAGCGTCTTGCGGGTGGTCCCCTGGTCGGTCGACAGATGCCGTACGACCGTCATCAGCTCGGGAAGCAGCGCCTCCTGGAGCTTGGCGCGGGATCCGGCGGGGATGTCGGTCCACTGCTCCGGGTCGTGCGCGTACCGCGCGAAGTAGTGCTGCGCGAGCTGCTTGGCACGGAACGGCTTCTCGCCGATCGCGGCGACGGCCTCCTTGCGCTCAGCGGGCGACAGATCGGCAAGGTGCCGCGGCGGCTTCTTGGCACCGCGCGGGGCGACGAAAGTGAGTTCTCCGGGCTTAGGCATGGCTGTACCAGTGTCGCAGATCAAATCCGGTGACCTGGGGCTGCCGGTCGGGACACCTGTCGCCGGTGGTCGCCATCCGTCGCCGCCGGTCCCCCTCGGACGGCCCAGGGGCGGCCCGAGCCGGGACTGTCGCAGGACGCGAGGTACGCCTCTCGACGCTCGGTCCTGAGCGTGCTGCGGTGGGTGACGCTTCCCTGGTCATAGGCATGCTTGCGGGCCGCTGGATACGTCAGAACGGCCGTTCCCACTGTCCCGGGCACACCGACACTCGCTCCGAGCACCGCCGATATACCTTGATCCATGCGCTTGTCGTGCCGCGATCACGGCCGTGAGCTACGCCGGATCCGAAGGTCTGTGATCAGCGCACCAGGAGAGTGCGGCTGCGGGCTGTGGCACGCAAGACGATGTTCGGCTCCGCCGGGCACAGCTCATGTCGAGCGGGGGAACTCAAAAGACCCAGGGCCATGCACTGTCCCGTACGACCACTAACCTCTCGGCGTGACGAGAGAGCAAGGCCCCGAGACTGTCCCGATTCGCCGTCGAGCGTGGGTTGCGGTCGTCTCCGTCGCATTGCGTGCTCTGCTCGGTCTTGCTGTCTGGGGAGTCCTGGCTCTGGCGCTTTGGCACTTCGAAGACGGGGTCGATAGAACGCTCACCTTCGCGGTCCAGGTGTTCGCCGCTGCCCCGATGCTCGGGCTCTACCTCGCCGAGCCGCCGCGCCGACGCGTTGGATGTGCCGTCGCTCTCGTGGCCGTGCTCGTGATGGCAGGGCTCGGCTTCACAGCGCAGGCGTGGCTCTCCCCCACGCTCCAGGTGGGGTTCCAGGTAGGCGCGATTGTCGGGGTACCCGTTGGTGCAGCCCTGTTCGCTTTGATCGTCAGCCGGGCAAAGGCTGCCTGATCGCACACCTGGGCTGCCGACCGCTCGGTACCCGCTGATATGGCGGCGAGTGATCGAGCGGCGGGGTCCGCTCGTCGCGGCTGATCCCCTCGATGCGAACTATGGGCACGGTGGCCGCTGAGGTCGGCCGGGCGCGTCGGCTGGTTGCTTGGGGTTGGCAACGGTCGGTCCTGGGCACGGGGTTGCTGTACTTCCCTGCTGTACAGCAGCCAGATGCGCGATGTACAACATCGGCATGACAACTCAACCGACGCGGGCGATGTGGTGGGCCGAGATAGCCGTCTTCCTCACCGCGGCCGCCGCGACCCTCACGGCGATCGCGTTTCTGGCGTCGTTGGCAGCCGGGGGCCGCCACGTGACCCTCGACGTCGTGCCGATCGCGCTGTCCATCGGCGTCGGTATCTTCGTGAGCAGTCGGTTCAGGGCGTGGGGGTTGCGTCGCAGAGCCGCGTGCCCCACACAACCTTGAAAACCGTCGTGGCGCGAGCCACCGTGGCACCCAGCCCACGGCTCCGGCAATCCAGCTTAGGAACAGCAGGGCAGAAGCGGACTCGAGCATCTGGACCCAGCGGTCACCATCCGTGATCAACTCGGCGAGGTAAATCCCCGCGTCAAAGCTCCCCGCCGCGAACAAGAAGACCGAGGTTCTACCAAGCGATCCCCGTGTCTTGCCTGTTCTTGCTCCCACTCTTGCCGGTTCTTGCTCCCACCTGGACACTCTGCATGCCGCTCATGATGAGTGCGATCGGGCCACATGGCTATAACCCGACGGCTGTCGCTGCCGTACCGGGCTGACCGCTGCCGTTCGCACTGCCGTCAGTGGTCGTCACTGGTCGCCGCTGATCACTCTCGGACGGCCCCTTTGCCGTCTTTTGACTCAAAACGCCATCCAATTCCCACCCTGGGACGTATCACCTTCAAGCATGTCTCATATGCCTCTGGCATATTCAGGAGGAGCGCCATGGCGATCTTCAATGTTCTCTTCCCCGCCCGTGGCCATGACCACGGCCACGGCCACGGGGGCCACCGTGGCCACGGAGAGCGTGGCGAACGCGGAGAGCGCGGAGAACGCGGCGAACGCGGCGAGCGTGGCGAACGCGGCGAACGCGGCGAGCGTGGCGAACGCGGCGAACGCGGCGAACGCGGCAGGCACGGTTACTGATTTTGGTCACTACTAGTCACTCGCAGCGGAGCGGACCGAAGCCCAAGGGAGCCGGTCCGCTCCGTTAGCACGTCCTGCGGCGGCTGCTGTCGATGGGAACGGATCCGCAGGCCGTGGTTCGAGGCCGCCCCGCCGCTACCCCCGCGCGAGGTGTTCCAGGCGGGCTCTGACAACCGCTCCTCCGCGCCGCCGGCCGTCCGCGCCCACCCGGAGGAGCGAAGTGACGACGGGTGCTTGATGAAGTGGAGAAGGTCTTACCGCGTGCCGCCTGGGGCCTGTTCTAGCAGCCCGCCTCGACGCCGCTGCTCACGAACGAGTCGATGTTGATCGAGTAGCCGGCCCCGGTGGTGAGGTCGGGGCGGCTTCCGTGACCGTCCTCCGCAAGGCCCTCGGCGGTGAGGAAGACGATCTGCAGGACCTTGTTCTCTCTGGCGAAGCACAGGTCATCGGGCAAGGCCTCGGAGTCCGGATTCCATCCGTCCCGTACCGCCGCCGTCTGGTAGTACGCGGCCACTTCGGCCTGTGTGCCGGGGAAGGCGTATGTCCGGTTGGCATACACCGAGACATCGCCGCTGTCCGCCCAGCAGCCGGCGTCGACCTTCTCGAAGCCCCGGGCGACGGTGGCCCCGGCGGGCCGGGAGTCGAGGATGTCGAGCGCCGCCATCTCCTTCACCCGGTCCTCGGTCCCCTCGCAGTCCCCTGCGAGTTCCACCAACGCGCAGCCGGTGAGCGTTGCCGCCGCCAGCGCAGTCGACAGGAGCAGGGATATCGGGCGGGTGGTACCCGTCGGCAGAGGCAAAGCGGGCTCCAGGTCAAGGCCGGGGCGAAGGGAGGAGGCGGTACGCAGGGCCGGGTCAGAAGAGGCCGGCGATCAGTGTGCCGGCCCAGGCCGCGTACGTCTTCGTCCGATGCCAGCCACCGCAGTACAGCCGTGGCTTGCGCCGTCCGTCCTGTTTGAGGAGGGCTTCGCACCATCGGCACCGCAGATCGCCGTGATATGTGCCGTCATCCCCCAGCCGAGCCTGCCCCATGGGGAGGATTTTAACGTCAGGCCCGGCACGTGGTCCAAGCGGTGAACGGCGTCGAGCCCCCACCCGGCGAGGTGGGGGCTCGGTGGTCGTGGGTTCAGGCGGAGCCGACGAAGAGGACCATCAGGAGCCAGACCACCGGCGCGGTGGGCAGCAGGGAGTCGAGGCGGTCCATGATGCCCCCGTGGCCGGGAAGCAGGGTGCCCATGTCCTTGATGCCCAGGTCCCGCTTGATCATGGACTCGCCGAGGTCGCCGAGGGTGGCGGTGGCGGCGACCGCGAGGCCGAGCAGCAGGCCCTGCCACCAGGCGCCGTCGTCGATCAGGAACTGCATGCACAGCGCGCCGGCCACCATCGCGAAGGCCACCGCGCCGAACAGGCCCTCACGGGTCTTGCCCGGGCTGATGCGCGGGGCGAGCTTGTGCCGGCCGAAGCGCCAGCCGACGGCGTACGCGCCCGTGTCGCTGACCACCGTGAGCGCGAGGAACGTCAGCACACGGCGCGGACCGTCGTCCGCGGTCAGCATCATCGCGACGAACGTGGCCAGGAACGGCACGTAGAACGCCGCGAAGACACCGGCCGTGACGTCCTTGAGGTAACCCTCCGGCGGTTCCGTCATGCGCCAGACCAGGACCGCGAGCGCCGTCAACGCCATCGCCACCCAGGCGCCCTCTGCGCCCCGGACGTACCCGGCGACCACCATGGCCGCGCCGCCGACCGCCAGCGGCACGAGCGGCGCCTTGATGCCCTTGCGCTCCTCGAGCCGGCTGGTGAGTTCCCACAGGCCGACCACGACCGCGATCGCGATGACACCCACGAAGACGGCCTTGACGACGAACAGCGACACGATGATCACCGCGCCGAGCCCGAGGCCGACGCCTATGGCGGCGCCCAGGTCGCGGCCCGCACTCTTCTTCTGCGGCGCGGGCGCCGGCTGCGGGGCGTCGGGCATGGGCTCCGGATTCTGCGACGCCATCCCGTGGAAGGGCGGTGTCTGCGGCGTGTCATGGGACCACGGCTGCGGCACGTGGTGCGGCTGCTGCGGCGTGTCGTCGCGGAACGAGGCGCCGCCCGGCTGGGCGGCACCCCGGTCGTCATCCTGGTTTCCGCCGTGAGCGGGCACGTCGGGCACGACGGGCATGGGGCGGGTCCGCTGGGCGTCATGCGCATCGTACGCGGGACCCGCCCCAGCGGCCCCGGGGACGGGTCCCTGATGGGCGGGTGACCCGTCCGCGGGCCCCCAGTACCCGGCTTGCCGCGGCGCTCCCCAGGAAGTGTCGTCCATCAGACTTCGAGCAGCTCCGCTTCCTTGTGCTTCAGCAGCTCGTCCACCTGCGCCACGTACTTCGCGGTGGTGTCGTCGAGCTCCTTCTCCGCACGACGGCCCTCGTCCTCACCGACCTCGCCGTCCTTGATCAGCTTGTCGATGGCGTCCTTGGCCTTGCGGCGCACGGAGCGGATGGACACCTTGGCGTCCTCGCCCTTGCCCTTGGCGACCTTGATGTAGTCGCGGCGGCGCTCCTCGGTGAGCTCGGGGAACACCACGCGGATGATGTTGCCGTCGTTGCTCGGGTTGACGCCCAGGTCGGAGTCGCGGATCGCCTGCTCGATGTTGCGCAGCGCGGTCTTGTCGAACGGGGTCACGACGGCCATGCGCGGCTCCGGCACGGAGAACGAGGCCAGCTGGTTGATCGGCGTCGGCGCGCCGTAGTAATCGGCCACGATCTTGTTGAACATCGCCGGGTGCGCACGGCCGGTGCGGATCGCGGCGAAGTCCTCCTTGGCGACCACGACGGCCTTCTCCATCTTCTCCTCGGCCTCGAGGAGGGTCTCTTCGATCACCACTTGCTCCTGCGTGTCTTGAGTAGGCCCGGCCGCGGTTTCCCTGTCGGGACCGGCGGCCGGCTTCGTCGCGTCATCTTCCTGCACGGTTCCCGACCGGCAGGACATTGTCCATCCCCCGGCCAGGGTCCGTCCCGTCCGTCGCCCGGACAGGTCTCTTTCCGGCTTCCCGCGGTGCGGGGTCCGCCGGTCAGTCCCGGCTGCCTTGGTCACCCACAAGCGTGCCGATCTTCTCACCCTTGACGGCGCGGGCGATATTGCCCGCCTTCAGGAGCTCGAAGACGACGATCGGGAGCTTGTTGTCACGGCACAGCGTGATCGCCGTGGCGTCGGCGACCTTGAGGTCCCGCGTGATGACCTCCCCGTAGCCGAGGGAGTCGAACTTCACGGCGTCCGGGTTGGCCTTCGGGTCGGAGTCGTAAACCCCGTCCACGCCGTTCTTCCCCATGAGCAGCGCCTCGGCGTCGATCTCCAGGGCGCGCTGGGCGGCGGTGGTGTCGGTGGAGAAGTACGGCATGCCCATACCGGCGCCGAAGATGACCACGCGGCCCTTCTCCAGGTGGCGCACGGCGCGCAGCGGGATGTACGGCTCGGCGACCTGGCCCATGGTGATGGCGGTCTGGACCCGGCTGTCGATGCCTTCCTTCTCCAGGAAGTCCTGCAGGGCGAGGCAGTTCATCACGGTGCCCAGCATGCCCATGTAGTCCGAGCGGGCGCGGTCCATGCCGCGCTGCTGGAGTTCGGCACCGCGGAAGAAGTTGCCGCCGCCGATCACGACCGCGATCTGCGCGCCGTCGCGCACGACGGCCGCGATCTCACGGGCGATGGCGTGCACCACGTCCGGGTCGACGCCCAGGCCCCCGCCGCCGGAGAAGGCCTCTCCGGACAGCTTCAGCAGAAACCGGCCGGGTACTTTGCCGTCGTCGCTCTTCTGGGCCTTGGTGGTCATGAGATCCCGCCTTTGTTATACGTGGTGCACATGCGAAGAAGGCCATTGCCGGTGGGGCGTGTTTCGCATCCCATGCAGCGGCAATGGCCTCCTCGTCAGATCTGCTGCCGTCCGTCACTCGCGTGTACGTGGCTGCACACACGAGCGACGTGGACGACTGCTGTCGACCCTATCGGGGTCGGGGGTCCGTCGCGGTACGGACCTTGGACTCAGATGCCGACCTTGATGCGCGTGAAGCGCTTCAGGGTGACACCGGCCTCGTCCAGGACCTTCTGGACCGACTTCTTGTTGTCCAGGGCGTAGGGCTGGCCGAGCAGCGTCGCGTCCTTGAAGAAGCCGTTCAGGCGGCCCTCGACGATCTTTGCGATCGCGGCCTCGGGCTTGCCCTCGGCGCGGGTGGTCTCCTCGGCGACACGACGCTCGGACTCGACGATGTCGGCCGGCACGTCTTCCTTGGCGAGGTACTTCGGCGCGAAGGCGGCGATGTGCTGGGCGATGCCCTTGGCGACCTCGGCGTTCGGCTTGTCGAGCTCGACGAGGACACCGATCTGCGGGGGCAGGTCGGGCATCGTGCGGTGCATGTACGCGATCACGAAGCCGTCGGAGAACTGCGCGAAGCGGTCCAGGACGATCTTCTCGCCGAGGTTGGCGTTGGCCTCGTCCACGAACGCCTGGACGGTCTTGCCGGCCTCGATCTCGGAGGCGAGCAGGGCCTCGAGGTCGGCCGGGGAGGTCTTGGCAACGTGCTCGGCGAGCGCGCGGGCGACGGTCTGGAACTTCTCGCCCTTGGCGACGAAGTCCGTCTCGCACTTCAGCTCGACGAGGACACCGGAGGAGTTGTCGTCGGCGATGATCGAGACCACGGCGCCGTTCTCGGCGGAGCGACCCTCGCGCTTGGCGACGCCCTTCTGGCCCTTGATACGGAGCGCCTCGACGGCCTTCTCGACGTTGCCCTCGGCCTCGTCCAGCGCCTTCTTGCAGTCCATCATGCCGGCGCCGGTGAGCTCGCGGAGCTTCTTGACGTCGGCGGCGGTGTAGTTCGCCATGAGTCTGTGAATCTTTCTCGAAGTCTGGAGGATCGAAGATCTGCACGGTCTGCGATCTACATGTAGATGCAGATGCCCGACTCTGTGCTGACCTACGGGTGAACGGCGGGAGCGGACTTCATGTCGCCGCTCCCGCCGTCAACGCTGGCGCTGACGGAATCAGGCCTGCTCGCCCTCGGCAGCCGGAGTCTCGGCGGTCGGCGCCTCGGCAGCCGGCGCCTCGGCAGCCGGCGCCTCGGCGGCGGGAGCCTCCACAGCCGGCGTCTCGGCGGCGGGAGCCTCCGCAGCCGGGGCCTCCGCAGCCGGAGCCTCCGCAGCCGGGGCCTCCTCGGCCTTCTTCTCGCCCTCGAGCAGGTTGCGCTCCCACTCGGCGAGCGGCTCGCCCGCGGCCTTCTCGCCCTTGCCTTCGGTGGCCACGCCGGAGCGGGCGATGAGGCCCTCGGCGACCGCGTCGGCGATCACACGGGTGAGCAGGGTGACGGAGCGGATCGCGTCGTCGTTGCCCGGGATCTTGTAGTCGACCTCGTCGGGGTCGCAGTTGGTGTCGAGGATGGCGACGACCGGGATGTTGAGCTTGCGGGCCTCGCCGACCGCGATGTGCTCCTTCTTGGTGTCCACGATCCAGACGGCGCTGGGCACCTTCTGCATCTCGCGGATACCGCCGAGGGTCTTCTCCAGCTTGGCCTTCTCGCGGGAGAGGACCAGGAGCTCCTTCTTGGTCAGACCGGAGGCCGCGACGTCCTCGAAGTCGATCTGCTCGAGCTCCTTCAGGCGCTGCAGGCGCTTGTAGACGGTCGAGAAGTTGGTGAGCATGCCGCCCAGCCAGCGCTGGTTGACGAAGGGCATGCCGACGCGGGTGGCCTGCTCGGCGATGGCCTCCTGCGCCTGCTTCTTCGTACCGACGAACATGACCGTGCCGCCGTGGGCGACGGTCTCCTTGACGAACTCGTAGGCGCGGTCGATGTACGACAGCGACTGGAGCAGGTCGATGATGTAGATGCCGTTGCGCTCGGTGAAGATGAAGCGCTTCATCTTCGGGTTCCAACGGCGGGTCTGGTGACCGAAGTGGACGCCGCTCTCCAGCAGCTCCCGCATCGTGACGACGGCCATGGCCGTACTCCTTGAGTTTCTCGGTTGTGCCGCGGATGCCGGACGGCTTCCGCGCCTGACGCCCTGGTGCGCCGTGCCACGAGGGACCGAGGGGCGCTGACACCGGCCGTCTCCGGTCCGAGTGTCGGGGCGTGCGAAGTCGACCCAGTGACCCGGGTCGCCACCAGAAGTGTACGGGACCCGCGGGGCGCCGGGTGACGCCGCTGTCCACAACAGGTGAGTTGTCCACAGGTTCGGGCCGCCGTCGGCGGGGTGCGGGACGGTGGGCGCATGGTTCGGATGCGTGCGATGCAATGGACGGCCGCCGGTGCCCGGCGGTGGCGGCTGCCCAGGTGGGCGGCAGCGGTGGCGGCCTCTTGGGCGCTGGTGGCACTCGTGGCCTCTACAGCGCTGCTGGGCTCGGCGGCGTGGGCGGCCTGGGCGGACGGCGGCCCCGCCGCGCCGGCCCGCCCTGACTCCAATCCCGATCCTGGCCCTGGCTCCGGCCCTGGCTCCGGCTCCGGCTCCGGCTCCGGCTCCGGCTCCGGCTCCGGGGAAGGGAACCCGCCGGTACGGGCCGTGGGCCGGGTGTGGCCGGTGGGGGTACGCCCCGGGGTGCTGCGCGGCTGGGATCCTCCGGCGACGGTCTACGGGCCCGGGCACCGGGGCGTGGACCTGGGCGCGTCGCCGGGCGCGCCGGTTCGGTCGGTGGCGGCCGGGCGGGTGTTCTTCGCGAGCCCGGTGGCCGGCAGAGGCGTGGTGTCGGTCGAACTGACGGGCACCGGCGACCCACCGCTGCGGACGACGTACGAGCCGGTGAGGGCGTCGGTGAAGCAGGGCGACGAGGTGGCGGCAGGTGAGGTCATCGGCACCGTTGAGGCGACAGGCCGGCACTGCGAAGGCCCGTGCGTCCACTGGGGCCTGCTGCGCGGCAAGACCTACCTGAACCCGCTTCTCCTGCTCCCGCCGTGGCTCCTGAACGGACCGACGAGACTGCTGCCGGTGCTGGGGGTGCCGCTGCCCTGACCGCGGGGCGGGCGGGCCTCCTGCCCCCAGCGGCGGGCTGGGGAGCCTCCTGCGGACCCGGTCCGGCCCGTGCCGTCCCAGCCTCCGCCGGCGTCAGCCGCAGACGCCGCGCAGTGCCATCCCCACCGCGGCCTCGGCGATGGCCGCGGGTTCCTCCGCGGCGCCCAGTTCGATCCGCCGCACCGCCGCGTCCACCACGCCCTGGAGCAGTATCGCCGCCAGCCGCGGCTGCTCGTGCCCCAGTTCCCCCAGCGCCTCCACGATCATGGCGACGAGCCCGCCGTGGGCGGCCCGGATCTTCTCCCGGGCGCCCGCGTCCAGCTCACTCGCCGAGATCGCCACGACGGCCCGGTGCCGCCGGTCCCCGACCAGCTCCAGTTGCTTGCGCACATACGCCTCGACCTTGGCCGCGGGCCCGTCGGCGGAGGCCATCGCGGCCGCAACCTCCGCGGCCCACACCGGGAAGTCGACCTCGCACAGCTCCTCGACCACGGCGGCCCGTGACCGGAAATACTCGTACACCGACGACCGTGCGAGCCCCGTCCGCTCGGCCAGGGCGGGGAAGGTCAGCGCCTCCGTCCCGCCCTCGGACAGCAGGGTCCGCGCCGCGTCCAGCAGGGCGGCTCGCTGCATCGACCGGTGCTCGGCCACGGAGGCCGCTCGAATCCTTGGCACGTCGACCACTTTACGGACGCGCCACCCGGACCGGGAGGGACTCCGCCCGGGTCAGCGCCCGAAGCTCGCCAGCTTCGCACGCAGCTGAAGCACCGATTTGGTGTGGATCTGACTGACCCGGCTCTCGGTCACACCGAGCACGTTGCCGATCTCGGCGAGCGTGAGGCCCTCGTAGTAGTAGAGCATCACGACGGTCTTCTCCCGCTCGGGCAGCGTGTTGATCGCCCGGGCCAGGAACGTGCGCAGCTCCCGGTCCTCGGCCACCTCCACCGGGTTGTCGGCGGCGGTGTCCTCCAGCGTGTCCATCAGGCTCAGCCGGTCCCCGCCCTCGCCGCCGACGTGCAGCAGCTCCTCCAGCGCCACCACGTTGGCCAGCGACAACTGGCTGAAAACGGCGTGCAGTTCGTCGACCGCGATGCCCATCTCGGCGGCCACCTCGACCTCCGACGGCGTGCGCCGCAGCCGGGCCTCCAGGGTCGCGTACGCCCGTTCCACGTTCCGCGCCTTCTGCCGCACCGAGCGGGGGATCCAGTCCAGCGCCCGCAGCTCGTCGATCATCGCGCCCCGGATCCGCGTGATCGCGTAGGTCTCGAACTTGATCTCCCGCTCGATGTCGAACTTCTCGATCGCGTCGATGAGCCCGAAGACCCCGGAGGAGACGAAATCGGCCTGCTCCACGTTGGATGGCAGGCCGACGCTCACTCGTCCCGCCACGTACTTCACCAGCGGCGAGTAGTGCAGGATCAGCTGCTCCCGCAGCCGCTCGTCCCCCGTCGCCTTGTACGACCGCCACAGCTCCTCGAGCGTCGAAGGAGCGGGCGGCCGCACGCTGCCACCGTCACGGGCGGCTGAGGGGATCGCCGCCCGGTCGGGCCCGGAGGTGTGCTGGGGCATTCGTCGCCTTGTGTCGTTCTGCCGTGGAATGCGGTCGTCTGCGTGAGTTGCCGGTCTGAGTCGTTTCTGTGGTCGGAACCACGTGAGCGTAGCGTGACTGATGTGTCGCAGTGCGCGAACGGCGGGGCGTGAAGCGTGCGCAGATTCGTTCCGCGATGCGCCCCGCCGGGTCACGCACGTCACCCTCGGTGACCGCGACGGCGCCCAACTGCGGGAATCCCCAACGACATCGGGTCTCCCCCGGACGGCCGAACACTCTCGGTCAGCACCGCTCGCGGCCCTCCCGGGCCGAGATCAGCGCCTGGCGTGTCAACTTCCATCCCTCGCCATGTCGTTCGACGTACCCCAGTGATCGGAGTTCGTACAGTTTCGCGACCGCGTCGTCCGCGGTCGTCCGGGCGCCGCGGGCGATCTCGTCCGGCGTCGCCCCGCCGCGCGCCGGCAACGCGGCCAGAACCTGCCGGGCGTCCGGTTCCAGCAGGTCGCGCGGGAGTACGGGACCGCGCCGGTCCGGGGCGAGTTCACCCATGTCGCCCACCAGTTCGACGACTTCCGCGGCGTCGCCGACCAGCACCGCCCCGCCGCGCAGGAGCTCGTGGACACCGGCGGAGAGCGCGCTGGTGGCCGGGCCGGGCACGCCCATGGTGTGCCGTCCCAGCCGCTGCGCCGCCCGCGCGGTGACCAGCGATCCGCTGCGGTGGGCGGCCTCGACCACCACGGTGCCCCGGGTGAGCGCCGCGATCACTCGGTTGCGGACGATGAACCGGCTCGGCGTGGGGTGGTCACCGGGCGGCAGTTCGCCGACCACAAGACCCTGCTGCGCGATCCTGGTGATCAACTCGGTGTGCCCGCGTGGATAGGGCCGGTCGACGCCGCAGGCCAGGACGGCGACGGTGGCGCCACCCGCGGCGAGGGCGCCGCGGTGGGCGGCGCCGTCGACTCCGTAGGCGCCGCCGGAGACCACCACCCAGCCGCGCTCGGCAAGGCCGGAGGCGAGGGCCGCGGCCATATGGGCGCCGTACTGGGTGCAGGCTCGGGCGCCGACGACCGCGACCGAGCGCAGCGCCCATATCCGCAGGCTGGGCCGGCCGCGCACCCACAGTCCCATGGGCCGCGCGTCGCCGAGGTCGTCGAGCTGGGCGGGCCACTCGGTGTCCCCGGGGCGTACGAACCGCACACCGGCCTCCCGGGCCGCGGCGAGGTCGCGTTCGGGCTCGGCCCGTGCCGCCCGGGCACACAGCCCCGACCACCGCTTGTCGGAGACCCCGGCGAGCCGAGGAACGCCGTCGCGCAGCCGCCGGGCCACCTCCACCGCCCCGAACTCCCGCAGCCACCGCCCGCCGGCCACGTCCCCGGGCTCGACGACCCGGCTGAGGAGGACCCGGGCGAGCAGTTCGCGGTCGGGGGCCCGGGTGGCGTTCACACCGGCGCCCCGATGGTCATGGGCACGCCCCGTGGCACTCCGGTGCGCAGTTGCAACGCCAGGGCGACGTCCGACGCGTCGGGGCGGTCGTGGCCGGCCAGGTCCGCGACCGTCCAGGCGACCCTCAGGACGCGGTCCAGTCCGCGCGCGGTGAGGACGCCCCGCTCCAGGCCGCGCTCGGCCTCGTCCATCGCGCCGGCCACCACGTGCCAGCGGCTGCGCAACTCGCGGCCGGGCACCTCGCTGTTGGTCCGCCACGGTGTGCCCGCGAGCCGGGCCGCCGTGCGCTCCCTGGCGGCCCGCACCCGGTCGGCCACCGCCGCCGTGGCCTCGCCCCGGGCGTCGCGCCGGGTGAGTTCGGAGCGGGTGACCGGGTCCACCTCGACCCGCAGGTCGACCCGGTCGAGCAGCGGGCCGGACAGCCTGGCCTGGTAGCGGCGGACCGCCGACGGCGGGCACTCGCACAGGGTGTCGCGCAGCGAGAACCGGCCGCAGGGGCACGGGTTGGCCGCGAGCACCATCAGGAACTTCGCCGGGAACCGCACCACCCCGGCGCTGCGGGCGATCACCACATGGCCGGCCTCCAGCGGCTGGCGCAGGGCGTCGAGCGCGTGGCTGCTGAACTCAGGGGTCTCGTCCAGAAAGAGCACGCCTCGATGGGCCAGCGACACCGCCCCGGGCCTGGCGACGCCCGGGCCGCCGCCGACGAGGGCCTGCATGGTGGCCGAGTGGTGCGGGGCGCAGTAGGGGGCGAGGTCGATCAGCGGTCTGCCCGGCGGCAGGAGTCCGGCCACCGAGTGGATCGCCGTGACCTCCACGGACTCCTCCCGGGCAAGGCGGGGCAGCAGTGCGGGCAGCCGCTCGGCGAGCATGGTCTTGCCCGCGCCCGGCGGCCCTTCGAGGAACAGGTGGTGCGCCCCGGCCGCGGCGACCTCCACCGCCGTACGGGCCGAGACCTGGCCGACGACGTCGGCGAGGTCGTGTCCCTGGTCCTGCTGGGCGGCGCCCACGCTGTGCATTCCGGCGGCCGCGCCCGTGCCGGGCAGGCGCAGGCCGGCCAGCAGCGGGTCCGGCCGTCCCTGCTCGTCCGGGTCCTCCTCGGGCACCGGCTCGTCGGTCAGCACCGCGATCAGCTGCCGCAGGCTGCGGACGCCGAGGACGGAGACGCCGGGCACCAGCGAGGCCTCGGCGGCGGCGCACTCGGGCACGACCACCTGCTCGTACCCGGCGTCGGCGGCGGCCAGCACCGCCGGCAGGATGCCCCGGACCGGACGCACCCGCCCGTCCAGGCCGAGTTCCCCGATCATCACGATGTCGGCGAGCACCCGGGGATCGATTCGTTCGGCGGCGCCGAGCACCGCGCAGGCCACGGCCAGGTCGAAGCCGCTGCCGGCCTTGGGCACCGAGGCCGGACTGAGCCCGACCGTGAGCTTCTTCTGCGGCCACTCGCCACCGGAGTTGACCACCGCGGCCCGCACCCGGTCCCGGCTCTCGGTCAGGCTCTTGTCGGGCAGGCCCACCAGGGTGAAGGCGGCGACGCCCGGTTCGAGGTCCGCCTGCACCTCGACGACCACGCCCTCGACACCGACGAGGGCCACGGAACACGTCCGCGCGAAGCCCATCAGGCGGCCCCCCGTACGTGCTCGACCATGGGCGCTCCGCGCCGGGGCAGCAGGACGCCGACCAGGTCGATGCGGACGCCTCCGGGCGGCGCCCCTCCATGGGACTGGATCCAGCGTTCCGCGAGGCCGCGCAGCCGCTCGGCCTTCTCCGGTGTGACCGCGGCCATCGGATGCTCGAAGAGACCCTCCCGGCGGGTCTTCACCTCGCAGACGACCAGCACGTCGCCGTCCCGGGCCACGATGTCGATCTCGCCGGTCCTGCCGCAGCGCCAGTTGCGCTCCAGGACCGTCATGCCGGTCTGGGCCAGCCGCCGGGCCGCCAGGCCCTCTCCGTACCTGCCGAGCGCGCTTCGTGCGTTCATGTCGGCACCACCTCCGGCGCCCACGGTCACGCATCCGGCCCCACGGAGTGGATCTTGGTGGGCTACTCACCGGTTGTGGACAACGTTGTCACTCACACGAGTGACGGCGAGAGAGGACCGCTGACGCCCCTCACCCGCCCGGCAGCTCCAGATCGGTCTTGTTCAGCTCCTCAATGTTCACGTCCTTGAACGTGAGGACGCGTACCTGCTTCACGAACCGGGCCGGCCGGTACATGTCCCACACCCAGGCGTCGGCCATCGACACCTCGAAGAACACCTCACCCTGTACCGAGTGGACCTGCATCTCGTAGTCGTTGGTGAGGTAGAAGCGCCGCTCGGTCTCGATCACGTATTTGAACAGACCGACGACATCGCGGTACTCCCGGTAGAGCTTGAGCTCCATCTCGGTCTCGTACTTCTCGAGGTCCTCGGCGCTCATGGCATGTTCCCCTTCAGCCGTGCGATCCCACCATTGTGCGCCAGTCCCATGAGGCCCTAGACGATTTCGGTGTCGAGGGTCACGGGCCCGGCCGGGGGACCTTCGTCGAGCAGTGTGCGCAGCAGCTCGGCGAGTCTGGTCGGATACACCGTCTCATGTGCCCGGATCAGTTCCTGACACGTCCACCAGCGCGCTCCGGCGACGCTGCGCCGCTCCAGCTCGGTCAGGGCCGTGGCCTCGATCGCGGTCCGGTCCGTACGGGCCAGGTAGTACCACTCGTCCTGGTTCCAGCGTCGGCCCGCGAACGGGAACGAGCACGTGCGGCGCCACAGCACCGGGCCGAGTTCGACCTCGGTGATGCCGGTCTCCTCCGCGAGTTCCCGCAGGGCGGCCTCCTCGCGCGTCTCGGCGCCCTCCAGGCCGCCGCCCGGGGTGAACCACCAGTCGTCCGCCGGGTCGTCCGGCTCGTGGCCGTGCAGCAGCAGGATGCGGTCCTCGGGGTCGAGCAGGACCACCCGGGCGACCTTGCGCAGTCCGCCGCGGTAACCGTCCGTGCCTGCGGCGTCCTCGGCGTCCCCGGCGTCCTCAGCGAGCACCGGCCGGCTCCGTCCGGGTGCGGGCGCGCGAGCCGCCCAGCCACGTCGCGATCGGGCCGTAGGCGCCCCCGGCGAGGACCAGGACGGCACCCGCCACGATCATCATGGTGATCGTGCGCAGCGGTCCGGGCTGAGAGAGGGCGCCGAGCGCCTCGAAGCCGGTGGGACGCTCGAGCAGGCCCTTCATGGGCCAGACGACGGCGTCGACCCGGGCGTCCACGGCGTCGCGCGAGACGGTGCCCGCGGCCGCGTCCGTGATGTGGGCGGTGGAGTCCAGGGAGCCCTGGCGCTCGTCGCCGAGCAGGAACAGCCGGCCCTGGGGCACCTTCACGGTCGGGAAACCGCCGGCCTCGGCGACGGCGCCCTTCAGGTACGGCTCGTCGACCTGCTTGCCGTTGACGGTCAGCCTGCCCTGCTCGCAGCAGGCGACGGTGTCGCCGCCGACGGCGACCACGCGTTTGATCACGGCGGAGTTCTGCACCCAGGTCTTGTCATGGAAGACGACCACGTCACCGCGGTGCACCTGACCGCCGTCGACCCGCTGGGCCAGCACCCGGTCGCCGATGCCGATCGTCGGCACCATCGAACTGGTGGGCACGGTGTACGGGCGGTAGATCACCGCCGCCCACGCGAATCCCCCGAGGAACAGCACCAGCCCCACGGCCACGGCGAGCCCGGACAGCCGTTGCCCGGCCTTGCCGCCCACCGGATCCCTGCCCGTGCCGCCGCTGCGCGGGGCCGTACGCGTCGTGCTCTCGCCACCCATGGACCCGAACCCTACCGGGCGGTACCGGAACGGGGCAGCCCCTCCTTCCGGGCCACCGCCGCATGCTCCACGAGGACTTCACAGCGGCGGACGGTACCGGCGGAAGCCGCCGCGCCGCCGCACTGCCCCGGCTCGGCGGCCCAGCGGCTCAGCGGCTTCCCGTGGCCGTCGTCGGGGTGCCCGTACCGGTCACGGCCTTCGCGGCCCGCCTGCGCCGCCACAGCGCCACCGGCACGACCGCGGTCAGGGCCACGCCCTGGGGGGCCACCGTCAGGGCGCCCGCCGCCGAGGAGTGATCGTTGATGCCCTGCTGGTCGAAGGTCTCCGGGACCGGCAGCGTGCCCCAGCGGTTGATCGGCCAGGCCTTGACGATGGCACGGCCGACGACGTCCTTGACCGGGACCATGCCGTGGTTCTTGTCGGTCTGGTTGTAGCGCGAGTCCCGGGAGTTCTGCCGGTGGTCGCCCATGACCCAGATGTAGCCCGCGGGCACGTGCACCGTGAACTGGCCGCCCTGGTCGTCGATGCTGCACGGCGTGTTGCCCGGGTAGACGTACGGCTCGTACAGCGGCTTGCCGTTGACCATCAGCGGGCCGGTGTTCTTGCACTCGACGGTGTCGCCGCCCACGCCGACGACGCGCTTGATGAGGTCCTTCTCCTCCGCGGACGGCATCAGGCCGATCCAGCTGAGCACGGTCTGCAGCGCGTTCGGGCTGGCCGCCGGCTCGCCCGCCAGCCAGTCGTCCGGGTCGTGGAAGACGACGACCTCGCCGCGCTCGGGCTCGGAGCCGAACCACGGGGTCAGCTTGTCGACGAGGACGCGGTCGCCCCGCTGAAGGGTGTTCTGCATCGAGTCCGAGGGAATCGAGAACGCCTGTACGAGGAAGGTCTTGATCAGCAGCGCCAGCACCAGCGCGATAGCGATCAGGATGGGCAGCTCCTTCCAGAAGGAGCGGGGCTTCCTCGCCTCGGGGGTGCTGTCCCCGCTCCCCTGGTCACCGCTGTGGTTGTGCTCCGTCACCGTGCCGTCCTCGGCTGTCTCGCTCTCACTCCCGGAGGTCACGGCGCTGCGCGCAGCGGAGTCCGCCGCTCCCTCGGGGTGTCCGCGGTGCTCCTCGCCGTCGTGTCCGGACCGTGCGCCAACCGCCACATCCCCCACGCCAACTCCTCACTCCGTGCCGCCGCCTGCCCCGTGCGCGGCGCAGGCCCACCACTCCCATAACGAGCGGGAGTTCCGCAGGGCTCGGGAGTCGAACCGATCCGTTCGGATCGTCTGGGGCAACCCTATGCGACAGGCGGGGAGCGGCGGTCGACCCAGCCGCCGCGTCGGGCACCGAAGAAAAGGTTTTCGGCTCCTTCAGCATGGTCCAGTGGCCGACGGGCCAGCCGATGACCATGGCCCGCCCCACCACGGAGTTCTCCGAGACGGTTCCGCCGTACGGGGTGTCCTGGTGGGCGCGCGAGTCGGCGGAGTTGGCCCGGTGGTCGCCCATCACCCACAGCCGGCCCGGGGGGACGGTGATGTCGAACTGGGTGTTGGAGGGGGCGTTGTCCGGATAGAGGTAGTCCCCCTCGTTCAGGGGAAGACCGTTGACGGTCACCCTGCCCTGCGTGTCGCAGCACTTGACGTGGTCACCGCCGACGCCGACGACCCGCTTGATGAGGTCCTTCTCGTCGTCGGAGGGCAGCAGGCCGATGAAGGTGAGGCCCTGCTTGACCTGCTTGACCCCGACGGGGTCGTCCTTGTGGGCGGTCTGCTCGCCGGCCAGCCAGCCGCCCGGGTCGTTGAAGACGACGACGTCCCCGCGCTGTGGCTTGGCGCCGAACCACGGGGTGAACTTGTCGACCAGGACCCGGTCGCCGATCTGGATCGTCTGCTCCATGGAGCCCGACGGGATCACGAAGGCCTGCACGAGGAAGGTCTTCAGCACCAGGGCGATGAGCACGGCGACACCGACGAGGAGCGGTATCTCCCGGACCGCGGAGCGCCTGCGCCGCCGCTTGACCTTGCGTTGCAGCTTGCGCCGCTCCGCGCGGGTGCGGCCACCGGCCGAGCCCGCGGCGCGCCGCGCCCCGGTGGGCAGGAGGTTGTCGGCGGCGTCGGCGGAGACACCGCGCGGCCTGCCGCGGCTACCCATGGCCGCCGCCCGCATGGGCTGCGGCGGGCACACGCGCGTAGGCGTCCGGCCGGTGCAGGTGGGTCCGGTGGCCGAAGGGCCAGACGATCCAGTCGGCCCGGCCGATCACGTCGCCGACCGGGATCATGCCGCCGCCCGGCGAGCCCAGATGGTCGCGTGAGTCGCTGGAGTCGCCCCGGTGGTCGCCCAGGACGAACAGGGTGCCCTCGGGCACGACGACGTCGAAGGACACGGCGGACGGGCTGTCACCGGGGTAGAGGAACGTCGACTCGTCGACCGACCGGCCGTTCACCTGGATCCTGCCCTCCTCGTCACAGCAGACCACATGGTCTCCGCCTACACCCACAACGCGTTTGATGTAGTCGCCGTCCCCGAAGTACCCGGTGCCGTCGAACACGACGACATCGCCGCGCCGCGGCACGGCTCCGAAACGGTACGCCAACTTGTTTACGGCAACGCGGTCCCCGATCCTCAATCCCGGCTCCATGGATCCGCTCGGAATCTCGAACGGCTGCATCACGAACGTGTTGAGGAGCAGCAGGAAGACCAGGCCGCTCAGCGCGGCCAGGGTGATCCTCCCGCCGGGAAGCCACTCGGTGATCCGCGACATCAACGCGAAACGCGACCGTTCCTCCGGCCCCCGCGTCCCCGGGGTCTCACCGGGTTCGCCGTCACAAGGGCGGGAGGAGCGGTCGCGCTCCGTCTGCTGTGCTTCGGTGTCCATCGGGGCCGAATGTTATCCGGCCCCGCCATGAACTCCGAGAAGCGCTCAGTTCTCGCGCTTCTCCTTGATCTTCGCGGCCTTGCCGCGCAGCTCGCGCAGGTAGTACAGCTTGGCGCGGCGCACGTCACCCTTGGTGACGAGCTCGATCTTCTCGACGATCGGGGTGTGCACCGGGAAGGTGCGCTCGACGCCGACGGAGAAGGAGACCTTGCGGACCGTGAAGGTCTCGCGCACGCCGGAGCCCTGGCGACGGATCACCACGCCCTTGAACTGCTGCACACGGGAGCGGTTGCCCTCGATGACGCGGACGTGGACGTTGACGGTGTCGCCCGGGCGGAAGGCCGGGATGTCCTCGCGCAGCGACGCGGCGTCGACGGAGTCGAGCAGGTGAGACATTTCGTCTGCTTTCTTCGTTGATGCCACAGGTCATCAACGGGCACTAGATGTATGGGGTCGGTGCTGCGCGGGTCGGGACGGGCGTCGTGTCCCCCTGTGGCAGGGGCGCACGCCGGACCAGCGCACAGCAGCGCCCTATTCTTCCACGTCGTCGGCCCTGCGCCAAAATCGACCGTGCGTCTCACCCTCGAGGTCCGGCGACCAGCCCAGGATGGACAGCATCTCGCGGTCCTTCTTGTCGAAGGCCTTCGGATCGCAGCGCTCGATGAGGTCGGGCCGGTGGGCCGTCGTGCGCCGCAGGGCCTCGTCCCGCCGCCAGCGGGCGATCTTCCCGTGGTGGCCGCTGAGCAGCACCTCGGGGATGCCGTGGCCGCGCCACTCGGGCGGCTTGGTGTAGACGGGGCCTTCCAGGAGGTTGGCCATCGTGCCGGGCGCGAAGGAGTCGTCGCGGTGCGACTCGGCGTTGCCCAGGACGCCGGGCAGCAGCCGCGCCACGGCCTCGGTGACGACCAGCACGGCCGCCTCGCCACCGGCGAGGACGTAGTCGCCGATGGAGACCTCGTAGACGGGCATCCGGGTGGCGTACTCGTCCATCACCCGGCGGTCGATGCCCTCGTAGCGGGCCGGTGTGAAGATCAGCCAGGGGCGCTCGGAGAGCTCCACGGCGAGTTCCTGGGTGAAGGGCCGGCCGCTGGGCGTCGGGACGATGAGCGCGGGCGCGTGCGAGCCGGTCTCGTAGCCGTCGGCGAGGACGGTGTCCAGGGCGTCGCCCCAGGGCTCGGTCTTCATGACCATGCCGGGGCCGCCGCCGTAGGGCGTGTCGTCGACCGTGTGGTGGCGGTCGTACGTCCAGCCGCGCAGATCGTGGACGTGCACGTTCAGCTGTCCACGCGCGCGTGCCTTGCCGACGAGGGAGACGTTCAGGGGTTCCAGGTACTCGGGGAAGATCGTGACGACGTCGAGCCGCATCAGGACTCTTCCTCCGCGGACGTGCCCGAGGAGGCGCCGGGCCCGTCGGCAGCCTCGTCGAGGACGGCCTGGTCGTCGATGAGGCCGGGCGGCGGGTCGACGATCGCCCGCTGCTCCTCCAGGTCGATCTCGGTGACGATCTCTCCGACGAACGGGATCATCACCTCGGTGCCGTCCGGACGCTCGACGATCAGGAGGTCCTGGGAGGGCAGGTGGGAGATCTCGGTGATCCGGCCGACCTCCTTGCCGTCCACGGTGACGACGTCGAGGTCCATCAGCTGGTGGTCGTAGTACTCGTCCTCACCCTCGGGAAGCTCCTCCGGGTCGATCTCGGCAATCAGGAGGATGTTGCGCAGGGCCTCGGCGGCGTTGCGGTCGCGCACGCCCTCGAAGCGCAGCAGGAGGCGACCGCTGTGGACGCGGCCCGTCTCGATGGTCAGCGGGCCGGCGGACGCCGGGTCGGTGGCCAGGACGGCGCCGGGGGCGAGCCGCAGTTCGGGCTCGTCGGTACGTACCTCCACGGTGACCTCGCCCTTGATGCCGTGGGCGCGGCCGATCCGTGCGACTACCAGCTGCACGTGGAAGATCTCCTGTCGGAACTCTGAACGCGAGCCGCCGGGCGGCTCATACGACTACGGGCCGGGGACGGCCCAGCGGCCCTCCCCGGCCCGAGCCGGTTGCGAAAAGCGTCAGCGGACGTGGTCCACGTCGACGAGGTCGACACGGACACCGCGGCCGCCGATGGCGCCCACGACAGTGCGCAGGGCGCGTGCGGTGCGGCCGTTGCGGCCGATCACCTTGCCGAGGTCGTCCGGGTGCACCCGGACCTCGAGCACCCGTCCGCGGCGCAGGTCGCGCGAGGCGACCTGCACATCGTCAGGGTTGTCGACGATGCCCTTCACGAGGTGCTCAAGCGCCTCCTCGAGCATGCTGCTCAGGCCTCGGTCGACTCAGCCGAAGAAGACTCGGCCGCGGCCTCGTCCTTCTTCTCAGCCTTCTTCTTCTGGGTGATGGCCTCACCCTTGTTCTCGTCGTCGCCACCGAGGGCCTCGAACGACGGGCGCGCCGTCTTCTCGGCCGGCTGGAGCAGCGGCGCAGGGGCGGGCTCGCCCTTGAACTTCTGCCAGTCGCCGGTCTTCTTCAGGATGGCGAGCACGGGCTCGGTCGGCTGGGCGCCGACGGAGAGCCAGTACGCCACACGCTCGGCGTTGACCTCGATGCGCGAGGGGTTCTGCACCGGGTGGTACAGACCGATCTCCTCGATGGCCCGGCCGTCACGGCGGGTACGGGAGTCGGCGACGACGATGCGGTAGTGAGGCGAACGGATCTTGCCCAGACGCTTCAGCTTGATCTTGACTGCCACGGGAGTGGGTTCTCCTGGATTTGACGTGGTTGGGCACGGCGGAGACGCCGCGTGGGGTTGCGGTACCCGAGTGCCCGATGGACGCGTCAGCCGGAGGAGAGAGGGGTCCTGTGCGGCTGTCGAGTACAGCTAGCCATTGTGCCACACCCGGTGGGTCTCGCCGGGCGGAGGGTGCGGGAGCCGCCCCCGGGCACGACTGAGCGGCACCCGGCGCTCCGGGTGCCGTGGATGCGAGCGCCTGCCCGCGTCGGCGGGGGTGCCGCCGCGTACGGCGGCACCCCGCGCACCGTCCTGCTGCTCACCCGGCACCCACGAGATGCCGGTACGCGCAGTGAGCCGGTCAGCCGGTCGCGGCGCCCACCGGCTCCGGGATCCTGAACGGCTTGCCGCAGCCGCCGCACATGATCGGGGCCTGGGCCAGGACCGAGGGGACGACCCGCACATTGCGACCGCAGTCGCAGACCGCCTTGACCCTGACTCCGCCGCCGGACGAGCCGTGGCGGGCGGCCGGTCCGCGGAAGGAACGACCGGTGTCGGCGGAGGTGGCGACCGAGTGCGCCTTCAGCGCACGCTGGAGGCGCTCGATCGTCGGGCGGTAGCGCCGCTTCGCCTCGGGGCTGAGCGAGACCAGCGAGAAGCCGCTGCTCGGGTGCGGCTCCTCGGGGTGGTCCAGGCCCAGCTCCTCGGAGATCGCGAGGAACCTGCGGTTGTGGTAGCGGCCGGCACGGGACGTGTCGCGTACGCCGCGCGCGGCGGCGACGCCATGGACTGCCTCGTGAAGCAGTCGCTCGAAGGAGAGTTCGTGTCCGCACGCGGACGACGACTCCCCGATCAGGGACTCAGGCGCGGCAAGGTCCGGCAGCTCGGGGTGGTACCGCTGAATGTCGGCCCACGCCTGCGCCAGCTCTGCGGCGAGAACAGGTGGTGTCGTGCTCACGTAATGACAACGAGCCGGAGGGCCGCTGTGTTCCTATTCCGGGCCATCCCAAATAATTTGCACGTACCCGTCAGTCGTCGCTGATGCGTCCTGACGAGGGCGGGTGCGCTGATCTGCGGAGAAGCCGCACAGCTCCACCCAAGGTGGTGCGCAAAGGGAGTACGCACCGGCGCGTACGCCCCTCGCGCACGCGGGGGGCGTCGGGATCGCGCCACGCGCAAGAGGCGTTTCGGCCGCTTCCCCGCCGGGGACCCTCATCCCGGTCGGCGCTCGCGACGCCCGCGACGTTACCCGGTGCGCCTCCGGCGTCCGGCACCGGCCCATAGGACAAGCCGACTTCCGGCCACGTCGATCCCGGATCCAGGTTGCCGGGATGTGAAATCTCTGCCCGCACCGCCGCAGGACGCAAGCAGGGCCCCGCGACCCCTGGACGCGAGGAAGGGCTCGGAGTTACCTGGCATACGGGGGGAAGTGGGAGCGCACGGCGCGGGGGCCACGGAACCGGGCACAGCGACAGCACTCGGCGGATTGGGGCGCCTATCCATGACACCTGCGCTCGTGCGGCAGCACGTACGGCACACGGCAACAGTCCCCGACACGGAGCCACACGCACGCGCGCGTGACTGGTCCGAGATCCAGGAGCGGATGCTGATCCCGCTCTACGAGGCCGTCTACGCGCGACTGGACGTGGGCTCCGGCACACGGCTGCTGGCCCTCGGCTGCGGCTCCGGGCTCGCCCTGCTCCTGGCCGCGGCCAGAGGCGCGACGGTCACCGGTGTCGACTCCTCCCGCCCTGAGCGGCTGGCCCTCGCCCGCCGGCGGCTGCTCCCGGAACCGTGGGACACACCCACGCGTGCGACCGCCCGTATCGTCGACGGATCACCGCGGGACGCCGCCACTCCTGGCAGCCCCGCGTTCACCGTCGTGACCGCCTTCGAGCCGATCGGCTGCCTCGCGGGCGACTCGGAGGGGTTGTCCGGCCTACTCGCCGCCGCGACACCGCTCGCCGAGAAGGGGGCGCCCGTGGTCCTGGCCGGCTGGGGACCGCCGGAGCGCTGCGCGACCTCGTCCGTGCTGCGGGTGGCGACCAAGCTCGCCGATCCGCTGCGCAGCCCCGGCAGCTGGCGGCCCGCCCTGCGCGACGACCTGGAGGAGGTGGCCCAGCGCGCCGGTCTGCGGCCGGACGGCTCCGGCCGCGTCGCCTGCCCCTTCGGGTACGCCGACCTCGACAGCGCGGTACGCGGACTGCTCTCCACGGGGCTGTTCGACGCGGCCGTCGCCGCCACCGACCGCAACCAGGTCGACAAGGAACTCGCCGAGGCCCTGCACGTACATCAGCGGCCGGACGGCACCGTGTGGATGCCCAACGTCTTCCGGTACCTGATCGCACGGACCCCCTGAATGCGGACACCCTGAACACGACGGCCCGAACCCGGACGCCCGGACACCGGCGCCCGCACACCCCCGAACCTCACTGGACGCCGCCGGCCTCCGCCTCCTTCCGCAGCCGGGTGATCCCGGCGACCCGGTAGGCGTCGGCCTCCTCCAGCGTCTCGTTCTCCAGCAGCGCCTGCGCCAGCGCGTCCAGCTGTCCCCGGTGGTCGCGCAGCTTGCGGCACGCCTCCTCGTAGCACTCGTCGACGATGCGCCGCATCTCGCTGTCGATGGTGTCCAGGGTCTGCGGGGCGGCGGCTAGCCCGTAGGCCTGCTGGGCGTCGTCCGGCAGGGCTGAGAGGCGGCCCAGGTGCTCGCTCATGCCCCAGCGGGCCACCATCCCGCGCGCGATGCCGGTGACCTGCTCGAGGTCGTGCTCGGAGCCGGTCGTGACGACCCCGTAGACGACGTGCTCCGCCGCCATGCCGCCCAGCGCGCCGATGATGCGGCCCCGCAGGTACTCCTCGGTGTACGCGTACTTGTCGGACTCCGGCGTCGACAGCGTCACCCCGAGCGCCCTCCCGCGCGGCACGATGGTGATCTTGCGAACGGGGTCCGCGCCGGGCTGGAGCATGCCCAGCAGGGCGTGCCCGCTCTCGTGGTACGCGGTGCGCCTGCGCTCCTCCTCGGGCATCACCAGCGCACGTTCGGCGCCGAGCTGGACCTTCTCCAGCGCCTCCGAGAAGTCGGCCCGCGTCACCTGCTCCTGCCGCCGCTTGACCGCGAGCAGGGCGGCCTCGTTGGCGAGGTTGGCCAGCTCCGCCCCGGTCATGCCCGGAGTCGTACGGGCCACTCGGGCGAGGTCCACGTCCGGGGAGAGCGGGATCTGGCGGGTGTGGATCCGCAGGATCGCCTCGCGGCCGCCCCGGTCCGGCGGCGAGACGCTCACCACCCGGTCGAAACGGCCCGGACGGGTCAGCGCGGGGTCCAGCACGTCGGCGCGGTTCGTGGCGGCGAGCACGATGACGCCCTCCGAGCCGGAGAAGCCGTCCATCTCCGTCAGGATCTGGTTCAGCGTCTGCTCGCGCTCGTCGTGCCCGCCCACCGAGGCACCGCCGCCCCGGGCCCGGCCGATGGTGTCGATCTCGTCGATGAAGACGATCGACGGCGCCACCTTGCGGGCCTCCGCGAACAGCTCGCGCACCCGGGAGGCACCCACCCCCACGATCATCTCGATGAACTCGGACGCCGACGCCGAGAAGAACGGCACATCCGCCTCACCGGCCACGGCCCGCGCGAGCAACGTCTTGCCCGTGCCCGGCGGCCCCGTGAGCAGCACCCCGCGGGGCATCTTCGCGCCCATGTGGCGATAGGCGTCCGGATGCTCCAGGAAGTCGACGACGTCGTCCAACTCGCCCTTGACCTCGTCGATGCCCGCCACGTCCGCGAAGGTGGTGCGCTGGGTGCCCGGCTGGAGTTCGACCGGCCTGGGCGGCGTCTTGCGCCCCAGCAGACCGCCCGGCCCGCCCAGACCCGAGCCGATCCGCCGCGCGAAGAAGATCCACAGCGCCGCCAGCACCGCGATCGGCGCCAGCGAGAGCAGCAGATTCGACAGCAGGCCGCGCTCCTGCACGACCGGCTGCGCGGTCACGGTGACATGGTGGCTGCTCAGGCCCTGCCAGAGCCTGTCGTCCGCGAAGGCCGGGCGCTGCGTCTTGAACTTGGTGTACTTCCCGCCGCTCTCGGGATTGGCCTGGGCGCTCTTGAGCCGGCCCTGGATCGCGTCGCCCTTGGAGTAGATCGTGCCGACGTTGCCCGCGTCGAGCTGCCTGCTGAACTCGGTGTACGAGATCGTCGGCTCGTTGCCCTGGTTGTAGTAGCTCAGCCCGCCGTAGGCCACCAGGAAGACGATCACCGCGGTGACGAGCAGGCCCCACCACCTGCCGCGCATCCGTCCGGCGCCGACCCGCCTGGGCGGCTCGTCCGGCGTGCCCTCGGTACGCCACGGCTGGTCAGAGCCGTTGCGCGGCGACGCGGCATTGCTCATATCTGGACGTTACGGCACATGGCGTACCCCGGCACGCGCTGAGGGCGCCCCTCCGCGGAAGGGCGCCCTCAGCGTCGTCCAGACGCCGTACGGGTGACACGCGTGTGCCGTACGGCGCTCGGGGTGGGCCTCAGCCCATGAACTCCCCGGCGGTCCTCAGCCCATGAACTTCTTGAACTCGTCCGGAAGCTCGAAGTCCTGGCCGCCCTGCTGCGGCAGCCCCAGGGCGCCGCCGGCCTGGGCGGCGGCACGGCGGGCCGCCTCCTCCTGCTCCTGTTGCTTGCGCTTCATCGGGTTGCCGGAGCGCTGCTTGCCCTTGGTCTTCTTCGGCTGCTTCTTGGTCCGGCCGGGACCGCCACCCATGCCCGGGATCCCCGGCATGCCGGGCATACCGCCGCCCTGGGCCATGCGGGACATCATCTTGCGCGCCTCGAAGAACCGCTCGACCAGGTTCTTCACCGCGCTGACCTCGACGCCGGAACCCTTGGCGATACGGGCGCGGCGCGAGCCGTTGATGACGGTCGGGTCCTGGCGCTCGCCCGGAGTCATCGACTTGATGATCGCGGCCGTGCGGTCCACGTCCCGCTCGTCGATGTTGTTGATCTGGTCCTTGATCTGGCCCATGCCGGGCAGCATCCCGAGCAGCTTGCTGATGCTGCCCATCTTCCTGACCTGCTCCATCTGGGCCAAGAAGTCGTCCAGGGTGAAGTCCTGGCCCTTCTTGGACGCCAGCTTGGAGGCCATCTTCTCGGCCTCTTCCTGGCTGAACGTCTTCTCCGCCTGCTCGATCAGGGTGAGCAGGTCACCCATGTCGAGGATGCGGGAGGCCATCCGGTCCGGGTGGAAGGCGTCGAAGTCGTCGAGCTTCTCACCGTTGGACGCGAACATGATCGGCTTGCCGGTGATCTGCCGGATCGACAGGGCCGCACCACCGCGGGCGTCACCGTCGAGCTTGGAGAGCACCACGCCGTCGAAGCCGACGCCGTCGCGGAAGGCCTCCGCGGTGTTGACGGCGTCCTGACCGATCATCGCGTCGACGACGAACAGGATCTCGTCGGGGCTGACGACGTCCCGGATGTCCGCCGCCTGCTGCATCATCTCCTGGTCGATGCCGAGGCGGCCGGCGGTGTCCACGATCACGATGTCGTGGACCTGGGTCCGCGCGTGCTCGATGGAGTCCTTGGCGACCTTGACCGGGTCGCCCACGCCGTTGCCCGGCTCGGGCGCGTACACGGCCACGCCGGCGCGCTCGGCGACGACGCTGAGCTGGTTGACGGCGTTCGGGCGCTGGAGGTCACAGGCGACCAGCAGCGGGGAGTGGCCCTGCTCCTTGAGCCACTTGGCGAGCTTGCCCGCGAGGGTGGTCTTACCGGCACCCTGCAGACCGGCCAGCATGATCACAGTGGGCGGCTGCTTGGCGAACCGCAGGCGGCGGGTCTCGCCGCCGAGGATCGTGACCAGCTCGTCGTTGACGATCTTGAGGACCTGCTGGGCCGGGTTCAGCGCCTTCGAGACCTCGGCACCGAGGGCGCGCTCCTTGACGTTCTTGATGAACGAACGCACGACGGGGAGGGCGACGTCGGCTTCGAGCAGGGCGATGCGGATCTCGCGCGCCGTGGCGTCGATGTCCGCTTCGCTCAAGCGCCCCTTGCCCCTGAGGGACTTGAAGGTGGCTGAGAGGCGGTCGGAGAGAGTATCGAACACGGCGGCGTCGGTCCTCGGCATCGGCGACAGGATGGATCGCCCTCCAGGGTATCCGGCCCCGCAAGGAATTCGTCCCCGCCCGCCCGCGAGGTCACGTCCGCAGCGCCTCCTCCAGCCGCCGAGCCACGGACGCCGCCTCCTCGTCGGGCAGCGGGTCGCCCGCCGGGCCGGTGACGTAGAAGGCGTCCGCGGCGTTCGCTCCCAGCGTGCTGACGTGCGCGCTGCGCACCCGTACCTTCGCGTCCTCCAGAGCCCGCCCGATCCGGAACAGCAGCCCCGGCGCGTCCTGGGCGCGGACCTCGATCACGGTGGCGTGCCGGGAGGCGGCCGGGGCGACCGTGACCCTGGGCGGGGGTGCCGCCACGCCGTGGCGGCGCGGATAGGCGGCGTCCCGTTCGGCGAGGCGGCTCGCGATGTCCAGGGAGCCGTCCAGGGCCCGGACGAGGTCGGCGCGCAGCCGGGCGGCCTGGGGCAGGGCGCCGTACTCGGCGGCGACGCGCCAGTCCAGCAGGAGTACGGAGCCACGGGCGACGCCGTCCGGCAGGTCCAGGGGTCGCAGCTCGGCCGTGCGGACGGTGAGCCGGTGGGTCGCCAGCACTCCGGCCACCGAGGGCAGGACGCCGGGCTGGTCGGGGACGGCGATCAGCAGCTCCACCCCGAGCTGCTGGGGCTCCCCCGGGTACTCCTCGGTGGGCTGCTCGGTCCGCGCCCGCAGGGTCAGGGCGGGCCCGCCGGTGCGGAAGGCCTCGATGGCGAGCCGTTCCTGCTCGGCGGTGGGCGCGGCGGGCTCGGGCTCGTCGGGGGCATCCCCGGCGAGAACCGCGCGGACCCGTCCGACCAGGTCGGTGACGAGGGATCCGCGCCAGGACGACCAGGCGGCCGGCCCGGTGGCCAGGGCGTCCGCCTCGGTGAGGGCGTGCAGCAGTTCGAGGGTGCTCTGGGTGCCGACCGCCTCGGCGACGGCGCGGACGGTGGCTGGATCGTCCAGGTCGCGCCGGGTGGCGGTCTGGACGAGTAGCAGGTGGTGGCGTACGAGGGTGGCGAGCACCCGGGTGTCCGCCGGGTCGAAGCCGATGCGCCCGGCCACGTCCGCGGCGATGGTCTCGCCGGCCGCGCAGTGGTCGCCGGGCAGGCCCTTGCCGATGTCGTGCAGCAGCGCGCCGACCAGGAGCAGGTCGGGGCGGCCGACCCGGCGGGTGAGGGCGGAGGCGCGTACGGCGGTCTCGATCAGGTGCCGGTCGACCGTCCAGCGGTGGACGGGGTTGCGCTGCGGGTGGCAGCGCACCCGCTCCCAGTCGGGCAGGAACCGGGTGATCAGCCCTTCCGCCTCCAGCGCCTCCCAGACTTCGACAGTGGGGCGGCCGGAGCCGAGCAGGGTGACGAGCTGTTCGCGGGCCTCGGCGGGCCAGGGCGTGGGCAGGGGGCGCGCGGTGGCCGCGAGATGCCGTACGGCGTGCAGGGAGAGCGGCAGGCCCGCCTGCGCGGCGGCGGCCGCGGCGCGCAGCGGAAGCACCGGGTCGCGTTCGGGGCGCGCGGTGCGGGCGAGGCCGACCTCGCCGTCGTGCTCCACCACGCCCTCGGCGAGCGGGGTCCGCTCCGCGACCGGCTTTGGGCCGCCGAGCAGGGCGCGCAGCCTCGGCCGCACGGCGCGCGACCGGAGCACGCGCCCCACCTCGCGCCAGGTGACGTCGCCGGCGTACGAGAGGACGCGTGCCGCCTCGTACACCTGGCGCAGGAGCGCGTCGGCGTCGGGCAGGCCCAGTTCCGCGGCGACCTGGTCCTGGTCCTGCAACGCGAGCCGGTCGGAGGCGCGGCCCGTCGCCAGGTGCAGCACGTCGCGCACGTCGAGCAGCCGGCGGCGGGCGTCGGCGAGGCCCTCGCGCGGGGCGTCGGCGAGCCAGGAGGCGGCGACGGCACGCAGGGCGGTGGCGTCCCGCAGGCCGCCGCGGGCCTCCTTCAGGTCGGGTTCAAGGAGGTACCGCAACTCGCCCTGCCGTTCGGCGCGTTCGGCGCACAGCTCCCGGAGTTCGGGCAGGCGTCTCGGTGCCTGGTTGCGCCAGTCGGCGAGGATCGCGGTGCGCAGTGCGGTCGTCAGTCCGAGGTCGCCGGCGAGGTGCCGGGCGTCCAGCAGTCCGAGCTGGACCTTGAGGTCGTCGCGCGCCGCCCCGCGGGCCTCGGCCGGGGTGCGGACCGCGTGGTCGAGGGCGATGCCGAGGTCCCACACGGGGTACCAGAGGCGGTCGGCGAGGGCGGCGATCTCCTCGGTGCCGCCGCCGTGGTGCAGGAGCAGCAGGTCCAGATCGCTGCGGGGCGACAGCTCTCCGCGCCCGTAGCCGCCCACGGCGACCAGGGCGACGCCCCGCGGTCCCCCGGCCGCCCTGGTGAACAGCTCCGCGAGCCAGCGGTCGGTCAGTCCGGCGAGCGCGGCCCGGCGCGATGGCCCGTACCACGCCCCCTCGGTGAGGAGGCGCAGCCGGGCCGCCGCGTAGCCGCCGGGCCCCGCGTTCTCCGCTTCGCTTCGCACGTCCGCTCCCGTCACCGGCGGCTCCTGTCCTCGCGCCGTCAGAGCGCGTCCGGGCCGCGCTCGCCGGTGCGGACCCGGACCGCCGTCTCGACCGGCACGGACCAGACCTTGCCGTCACCGATCTTGCCCGTGCGGGCTGCCTTGACGACGACCTCGATCAGCTGCTCGGCTTCGTCGTCCTCGGCGAGTACCTCGATGCGGATCTTGGGCACCAGGTCAACGGTGTACTCGGCTCCGCGATAGACCTCGGTGTGGCCGCGCTGACGTCCGTAGCCGCTCGCCTCGGTGACGGTGAGGCCGTTGACGCCGAACGCCTGGAGGGCCTCCTTGATCTCGTCGAGCCGGTGGGGCTTGACCACGGCGGTGATGAGCTTCATGCGTCCACCTTCCTGCTCTGTGTGGCGGCCTTCTTGATCTGCGCGGCGGCCAGGGCCGGGGTGGTGACGGCGGTGACGACTCCGCCGCCCGCGCCGGTGAGGTCGTAGGCGGTCTCGGCGTGTTCGGCCTGGTCGATGCCGGAGATCTCCTCGTCCTCGGTGACCCGCATGCCGATGGTCCGGTCCAGGAGGAAGGCGAGGACCGCGGAGGCGATCAGGGAGTAGGCGAGGACGGCGAAGACGCCGGCGCACTGCTTCCAGAACTGCTCCAGGCCACCGCCGTAGAACAGGCCCTTGACGGCGGACTGCCCCTTGCCGCTGGCGAAGAAGCCGATCAGCAGGGAGCCGACGACGCCGCCGACCATGTGGACGCCGACCACGTCGAGGGAGTCGTCGTAGCCGAACCGGTACTTCAGGCCGACCGCCATGGCGCACAGGACGCCGGCGACGGCGCCCACGGCCATCGCGCCGAGCGGGGAGACGGCGCCGCCGGACGGGGTGATCGCGACCAGGCCGGCGACCGCGCCGGAGGCGGCTCCGAGGGTGGTGAACGCGCCGTGCCGGATCTTCTCGTAGGCGAGCCAGGCGAGCATGGCGGTGCCGGTGGCGACCTGGGTGTTGACGAACATCAGCGGGCCGACGCCGTCGTCGTTGCCGAGCCAGGAGCCGGCGTTGAAGCCGAACCAGCCGAACCACAGCAGGCCCGCGCCGAGCATGACCAGCGGGAGGCTGTGCGGGCGCATCGGGTCCTTCTTGAAGCCGATGCGCTTGCCGATGACGAGGATCACGCCGAGTGCCGCCGCGCCGGCGTTGATGTGGACCGCGGTGCCACCCGCGAAGTCGATCACGCCGAGTTTGTTGGCCCAGCCGCCGGCGCCCCAGACCCAGTGGGCGACCGGGAAGTACACGACCGTGGCCCACAGCACCAGGAACAGCGTCCAGGCGCTGAACTTGACCCGGTCGGCCAGGGCGCCGCTGATCAGGGCGGGGGTGATGATCGCGAACATCAGCTGGAAGACGGCGAAGACGAAGACCGGGATGGTGTATCCGGGCCACAGTTCGGTCTTGCCGATACCGCTGAAGCCGACGAAGTCGGAGGTCCAGCCGATGAGGGAGCCCCGGTCGGCGCCGAAGGCCATCGAGAAGCCGTAGAGCACCCACAGGACGGTGACGACGCCGAGGCTGATGAAGCTCATCATCAGCATGTTCAGCGTGCTCTTGACCCGGACCATGCCTCCGTAGAAGAAGGCCAGACCGGGGGTCATCAGCATCACCAGGGCGGAACAGATGAGCATGAAGCCGGTGTTGGCGGACGACAGTTTGGGCGCGTCCGCCGCCAGCAGGATGGCGGCTGATGCCATCGGCGTCTCCTCGTCGGTCGGTGCGGCCCCGTGCGGGCGGCCGGGCGAAGCCTTGCGCGGTCGGCGAGGGGGTGGCCGGCCGACCGTGCCACGAGACTGGCCCGGCGCGGTTTCGGTGGACGCCTCGCGTTGTTTCGCCGGAGTGACGAAGAGGTCTGCTGTGTTACGTGCCGGTGAAGCGCGTGGTGACGTGCCGTGAAGCGCATGAGGAAAAACAGGCCGGCCGCGGGCGGCCTTCCGATGACCAGGCATGGGGGAGCCGAGTCGGGCAGTTCGGGAGGGCCGGCCGCGGCCGGGGTCGGGGAGGCGCTGTCAGACGGCCTCGACGGTCTCGGGCAGTTCGGCGGCGAGCTGTTCGGTCAGGTCGATGACCTCGGCGAGGTCCCCGTAGCCGCGTACGGCGTTGTCGACGGTCTTGCGGATACGGGTGTTCACGCGCTCGGAGCGGACCTTCTTGGCCACCCGCATCGCCTGCCTCGCGTACTCGGTGCTCTGCTCGGGCTCGCGCTGGAGCAGGTGGACCGTGGCCATGCCGATGAGGTTCAGGGCGTACGACCGCTGGTGTTCGCGGTCCTCGGCGAACTGCTCCACGGCCTTCTGCATCAGCGGCTCCGCCAGTGAGGCGTAGGTGGGGCTGCGGCCGGCGACGTAGGCGAGGTCGCGGAAGGAGTGGGAGTTCTCGCCGTACAGCTCGGCCTCGGAGAAGAAGCGGATCCAGTCGGGGTCGGGCTCGTCCCAGTCCTCGGCGTCGGCGAAGGCGTCCTCGGCCATGCGCACGGCGCGCTTGCACTTGCCGGGCTGGCCCGTGTTGGCGTAGGCGCGGGCCTCCAGCGCGTACAGCATGGACTGGGCGCGCGGGCTCGCGCAGTCGCGGCTGCCGTACTGCGCGAGGTGGATGAGCTCCAGGGCGTCCTCGGGGCGGCCGAGGTGGATCATCTGGCGGCTCATGCTGGACAGGACGTAGGAGCCGAGCGGTTTGTCACCGGCTTCCTTGGCGGCGTGCAGGGCGAGGACGAAGTACTTCTGCGCGGTGGGCTGGAGTCCCACGTCGTAGCTCATCCAGCCGGCCAGTTCGGCGAGTTCCGCGGCGACCTTGAACAGTCGGCGGCCGGTGGGCTCGGGCTGGGGCTCCTGGAGGAGGTCCGTCACCTCGTGCAACTGGCCGACGACCGCCTTGCGGCGCAGGCCGCCGCCGCACTGGGCGTCCCACTGCCGGAACATCACGGTGGTGGTCTCCAGCAGCTCCAGCTCGGGCCGGGAGAGCCGGCCGGGGCGGCGGGAGGCGGCCGGTGGCTCGGGCTCCTCCAGGGGGGCCGGGGGCGCGGGCACGAGCCAGCGCTGGAGCGGTTCGATGAGGGACGGGCCCGCGGACAGCGCCAGCGACGTTCCGAGGAAGCCGCGCCGCGCCAGCATCAGGTCGCTGCGCGAGAACTCGCTGAGCAGGGCCACGGTCTGCGGGCCCGTCCAGGGCAGGTCGACACCGGTGGCGGAGGGGGTCGGGCGGGAGGTGCGCAGACCGAGGTCCTCCACGGCGACCACGCAACCGAAGCGCTCGGAGAACAGCTCCGAGAGGATCCTGGGGATCGGCTCGCGCGGGTTCTCGCCGTCCAGCCACCGCCTGACGCGCGAGGTGTCGGTGGAGATGTGGTTGGCGCCCAGCTCGCGGGCGCGGCGGTTGACCTGGCGTGCGAGCTCGCCCTTGGACCAGCCGCTGCGCACGAACCACGAGGCGAGCAGCTCGTTCGGGCGCTTGTCCGCGCTCGCAGCGCTCGTCCCGCTTTCGCCGTTGCCGCTCACTGGAACGCCCCCATCCCTGAGACCACTTGTCGCTTGGTGCGCCAAGCCCTATCAGAATGCCGGTCAACAAGGCTGTTCGTCCGCCGATTCTCACCCTTCGAACCGACTGGCGACTTGCCTCCGGCATACCCACGAGTGCATGTGCCCCCAGGCCTCGCACACTCACAGTAATCCTACGATCACCCGCTCAGCCACAGGGATCCCTGAAACGCCACCATTCGCCACCCCTTCGAATGAACCCTCGGTTGCCTCTAGGCGATTCACTTGACATAGGACAGGCGCGGGCGAGTGGAGCGGTGCACGCGAGGGCGCGCGCCGCCGGACGCACCACCCGCGGCGCTTCCGCACACCGTACGGACCCGGCCGGGCCGGGGAGGGGCGAAAACAGAGAGTGACGGTCGGCATCCGCCTCGTAACCATCGGGGCGGTGGACCCGTTGGAGGGGGCATGGGCTTCACGATCGGCGGCATGCGCGAGATCCGCTCCGGCACGCGGCGGCGCGGTCGGTCGTACCGCTCGTCGGAGTGCACGGCGGTGGCCGAGTACACCGGGCTGTGGGGCTGGGACGTGGTGCGGGGCGCGCGGGCCGTCGGCGGCGCCTGCTCCTGCGGCCGCACGAACTGCCCGGCTCCAGGCGCCCACCCCCTGGAGTTCGCGCCCGAGATCCCGGCCGGGGCCACGCTCGACGAGGTGACCAGGGCGTGGCGGGAGCTGCCGGGGGCCGCGGTGATGCTGGCCGTCGGCCGCGTCTTCGACGTCATCGAGGTCGCCGAGCCGGCCGGGCGCCGCGCCCTGGCCCGGCTGGAGCGCATGGGCCTCCCCCTCGGCCCGGTGACCGCCACCCCGGACGGCCGGGCCCAGTTCTTCGTCGCCCGCGGCGCCGCCGCCGAGCTGCCCGCCCTGCTCTACCGCCTGGGCTGGGACGATCCTGCCTCCCTCGACCTGCGCGGCTTCGGCCCCGGCACGTTCCTCACGGCCCCGCCGTCCGACCGCGGCGGCCGCGGCCCGGTCCGCTGGCTCCGCCCGCCCGCCCTGGACACGGCCAAGCCGCCCCAGGCCCGCCTCCTCCTGGGCACCCTGGCCTACGTGGCCCACCGGTCACGGGCATAGCCGGAGGACGGAACTCGAACGGCGGCGCCGGGGACACCTGTCGGCGAGCGGCTGTGGGGCGTCCTGTAGAGCAGGGTCGCCCACGGGGTCAGCCCCCCGAGCGGGGCCGGGGCTCGACCCCGCCGACCGGGTCGCCCATGGATTCAGTCCCGCCGAGCGCGACCGCCGGCGGGCTCAGCCCCGCGGAACACGAGGGCTGCGGGCCTTCCGGCCTTCCGTCAAGGGGTGCGCGGAGACAGTGCGGGCACGATGCTCGCCGACTCCACGCAAGCGGGCCCGCCCTCGGCAGCAGGCCGAAAATGCCTCGCGGGCCGCATCCCTCGCGCGCCCCTGCCGGGCGGACGGCGCGGGATCCGTCCGGACGCGGCGAGCCGATGGCCCGAGCGGCCAGGCGGCCGGGGCGGGGGCCTGCGGCCCGTACGACTGGCGCCGGCCTCGGCTCGTGTGCCGGGACGGATCCGGTCGTACGGGCGACGCCCCACCGCGGGCCCAGTGTCCTGTGCGGGTGCGCGTCTGGGTCCTGGTGGTGACGGCGCATGCGTGTGCTTACGCGGCGCCGTGCGACTCGGCGCGTGTCCGCGCCCGCCGATGTCCCCGCGCCGCGTACAGGCGAGGGGCGGGCTGCGGCCGAAGGTGCCGGCGTCCGGCCGGGGCCGTTCTGGGAGCGGCCGCGGGTGCGCTCGGCCCGACGGGCGCCGGAGCGACGAAGCGTCCGGGGCGCGGCTTTCCCAGCGGCCGGGCAGGGACTCATCCTGCGGCCCTCGGCTCGGCCCGCCGGGCCCGGCTCGGTGTGCCGGGCCCGTAGACGCTCGGTGTGCCGGCTCCGCAGACGGAAGCGCCCGCCCCGGTGGTTACGGGGCGGGCGCTGTGGAGGATGGGGAGTCAGTCTCCGATGAGGGCGTCGACGAAGGCCTCCGGTTCGAAGGGGGCCAGGTCGTCCGGGCCCTCGCCGAGGCCGACCAGCTTGACCGGCACACCCAGCTCGCGCTGGACGGCGACCACGATGCCGCCCTTGGCCGTACCGTCCAGCTTGGTGAGCACGATGCCCGTGATGTCGACGACCTCGGCGAAGACGCGGGCCTGGACCAGGCCGTTCTGGCCGGTGGTCGCGTCGAGCACGAGCAGCACCTCGTCCAGCGGCGCGTGCTTCTCCACGACGCGCTTGACCTTGCCGAGCTCGTCCATGAGGCCGGTCTTGGTGTGCAGGCGGCCGGCGGTGTCGATGAGCACCACGTCGGCGCCCATCTCCTTGCCGTCCTTCACCGCGTCGAAGGCGACGGAGGCGGGGTCGCCGGCCTCCGGGCCACGCACGGTGTAGGCGCCGACCCGCTCGCCCCAGGTCTGCAGCTGGTCGGCGGCGGCCGCGCGGAAGGTGTCGGCGGCGCCCAGCACGACGCTGCGGCCGTCGGCGACCAGGACACGGGCGAGCTTGCCCGTCGTCGTGGTCTTGCCGGTGCCGTTGACGCCGACGACCATCACGATGCCCGGCTTGCTGGTGGCGGGCTCGGTCTTCACCGTGCGGTCCATGTCGGGGTCGATCAGCGTGAGCAACTCCTCGCGCAGCAGCCCGCGCAGCTGCTCGGGGGTACGTGTGCCGAGCACGCGCACGCGCTCGCGCAACCGGTCGACCAGCTCCTGGGTGGGCTGCACACCGACGTCGGCGGTCAGCAGGGTGTCCTCGATCTCCTCCCACGTGTCCTCGTCGAGATTCTCGCGGGACAGCAGGATGAGCAGGCCCTTGCCCAGGGCGTTCTGCGAGCGGGAGAGGCGGGTGCGCAGCCGCACCAGACGGCCGGCGGTGGGCTCGGGCACCTCGATCGGGGGTGCCGGAAGCTCCTCGACGGGCGGCTCCTCGACGGCGACGGGAGCCGAGCCGTCGGGCAGATCCACCTCCTCGATCGTCCGCCGCGGCTCCTCTCGCGGCGTCTCGGCCTCCTCGCCGACGTGTGGCTCGGCCGGAGGGGCGGTGATGTCGGGCGCCGAGGGCGGCGGGGGCGGCGGCTTCCTCCGGCGGCTGCCGACGATGAGCCCGCCGAGCGCGCCGAGCACGAGCACGGCGATGACTACAGCAAGGATGATGGTTTCCATAACGCGTCCAGTATGCGCGACCACCTGGGCCGTCAGCGGTAGTCCCGACGGGGCCGCGTGCCCCTGGAATACCGGGCCCGCCGGCCGCCCGGCGCACACGGAGTGGAACGCCCCCGACGCGAGCACGTACTGCCCCGGCTCGGTGCGTGAGCCGGGGCAGTGAGGCAGGGGCGGTTACCCCATCTCCTCCAGCGCCTTGCCCTTCGTCTCCTTGACGAACTTCAGCACGAACGGGATGGAGAGCGCGGCGAAGGCCGTATAGACGACGTAGGTCCAGGAGAGGTTCCAGTCGGCCAGCGACGGGAAGCTCGCGGTGATGGCCCAGTTGGCGATCCACTGCGCGGAGGCGGCCACGCCCAGGGCGGCGGCTCGGATCTTGTTCGGGAACATCTCGCCGAGCAGGACCCAGACGACCACACCCCAGGACAGGGCGAAGAAGAGGACGAAGACGTGGGCCGCGATCAGGGCGACCCAGCCCTGGGTGGCCGGCAGCTTGCCGCCGACCAGGGGGTACGAGAACGCCCAGGCCTCCAGGGCCAGGCCGACGACCATGCCGCACGAGCCGATGAGCGCGAGCGGCTTGCGGCCGATGCGGTCCACGAAGATCATCGCGATCACGGTGCCGACGATGTTGATGATCGACGTCGTGAACGAGTAGAGGAACGACTCCGTCGGGTTGACGCCGACCGACTGCCACAGCGTGGCGGAGTAGTAGAACGCGACGTTGATGCCGACGAACTGCTGGAAGGCCGACAGGCCGATGCCGATCCAGACGATCCGCTTGAAGAGGAAGCTGCTGCCGAGCAGGTCCTTGAAGGTGGACTTGTGCTCGCGCTTCATGGCGGTCTCGATCTCGGCCACGCGGGCGTCGAGGTCGATGTGGTCGCCCTCGACCTCGGCGAGGATCCGGCGGGCCCGCTCACGGCGGCCGACGGAGAGCAGGAAGCGCGGGGACTCGGGGATGGCGAAGGAGAGCAGTCCGTACAGGACGGCCGGGACGACCATCACGCCGAGCATGACCTGCCAGGCCTCCAGGCCCATCAGCCGGCCGCGCTGGTCGCCGCCGGCGGCGTTGAGCAGACCCCAGTTGACCAGCTGGGAAATGGCGATGCCGACGACGATCGCGGCCTGCTGGAAGGAGCCGAGGCGGCCGCGGTAGGCGGGCGGGGCGACCTCGGCTATGTAGGCGGGGCCGATGACCGAGGCCATGCCGATCGCGAAGCCGCCGACGATCCGCCAGAAGGCGAGGTCCCACAGGGCGAACGGCAGGGCCGAGCCGACGGCGCTGATGGTGAACAGGGTCGCGGCGATCCGCATGCAGCGGATGCGGCCGATGCGGTCGGCGATACGGCCCGCGGTCGCGGCGCCGATCGCGCAGCCGATCAGGGCGATGGCGATGACCTGGGCCAGTTCCGCGGATCCGATGCCGTAGCGGCTCCGGATGGCCTCGACGGCGCCGTTGATCACGGAGCTGTCGTATCCGAACAGGAAGCCGCCCATGGCGGCGGCCGCGGCGATGAAGATGACGTGCCCGAGATGTTCGGGGTGAGCCGTCCGGGCTCCTGGCCCTGGGGCCTGCGTTGTGGTCACGTGTACTCCTCGGGCACACCGGCAGCACTGCCGGGGTGGGGATCAGCCCCTCCAGATGATGAGATCTGAAGATAAAAGGTAAGACACAGAGACTATGCCTTCACCTATTGACGGTCACCCAACCACTGGCAAACCAGGACTTCGATTCAAGTGTTGTAGTCAAGCTGTGGACATGGTCCGTCTACCCCGAAGTGACGAAGGCACGCGGGATCCGTGGCACCACACGTGCCAGGGCGCTGACGCAGTGCTACCGCAGGCGCTGGCTGATGACCTTCGACACACCGTCGCCCTGCATGGAGACGCCGTAGAGCGCGTCGGCGACCTCCATCGTGCGCTTCTGGTGCGTGATCACGATCAGCTGCGAGGCCTCCTGAAGCTCCTGCATGATCCGGATCAGCCTTTGGAGGTTGGTGTCGTCGAGGGCCGCCTCGACCTCGTCCATGACGTAGAAGGGGCTCGGACGGGCCTTGAAGATCGACACGAGCAGCGCGACGGCGGTCAGTGACCGCTCGCCGCCGGAGAGCAGGGAGAGCCGCTTGACCTTCTTGCCCGGCGGACGTGCCTCGACGTCCACGCCCGTGGTGAGCATGTTGTCGGGGTCGGTCAGTACGAGCCGGCCCTCACCGCCCGGGAAGAGCCGGCCGAAGACGCCCTCGAACTGGCGGGCGGTGTCCCGGTAGGCCTCGGTGAAGACCTGCTCGACGCGCTCGTCGACCTCCTTGACGACCTGGAGCAGGTCGGCGCGGGTCTTCTTGAGGTCCTCGAGCTGCTCGCTGAGGAACTTGTGGCGTTCCTCCAGTGCCGCGAACTCCTCCAGGGCCAGCGGGTTGACCTTGCCGAGCTGCTGGTAGGCGCGCTCGGCGGCCTTCAGCCGCTTCTCCTGCTCGGCCCGCACGTAGGGACGGGGCCGGTTGCGGGGGTGCTGCGGGTCCTCCGGCAGCTGCTCGCCCTCGGCGGGCGGCGAGGGCGGGACGAGCTGGTGCGGCCCGTACTCCGCCATCAGGCCCGCCGGTTCGACCCCGAGTTCCTCCAGTGCCCTGGTTTCCAGCTGCTCGATGCGCAGCCGCTTCTCGGCGCCGAGCACCTCGCCCCGGTGGACCGAGTCGGTCAGCTTGTCGAGTTCGGCCTTGAGCTCCCGGCCCTCGGTGCGGGCGGCGGTCAGCTCCTGCTCACTGCGGGCCTTGGCGGCCTCGGCGGCGGCCCGCTCCTCCTCGGCGCGGGCCACGGAGACCTCGACGTACGCGAGGAGCTGCCGGGCGCCGGAGGCGACCGCCGAGGCGACCTCCGCCTCGTGACGCAGCCGGGCGCGCCGCTGCTCGGCACGCGCGCGTGCCTCGCGTTCGACGCGGGCGGCCCGGTCCAGCGAGTCGGCCCTGCCGGCCAGCCCCCTGACCCGTTCCTCGTGCGTACGGACCTGGAGGCGGGCCTCCATCTCGGTCTGGCGGGCGTTGGCACCGTCGGCCGCGAGCCGGTCGCGAGCGGAGGTGTCGGGCTCCTCCTCGATCGGCGTCTCCTCGGCCACGGCGAGCCGCTCGGCGAGTTCCTCCACCTCCTGGAGGGCGTTGTCGAGGGCCTCCTGGGCGCGGGCGGCGGCGGCCGCGGACCGCTCGGCCTCCCCGGCGGCGCCGCGCGCCTGCCCGGCGAGCCGGCCCAGTTGCTGGGCGACGGCCGACTTCTCCCGGTCGGCGGTCCGCCGCCGCTCTCCCAGCTCCTCGACCAGTGCCGTGCACCGGCCGCGCCGCTCGGTGGCCCGCTGCTGGTCCTCGGTCAGCTCTTCGCACCGCACGGCGAGCCGCTCCAGCTCGGCGGCGGCCTCGTCCACGGAGGCCTGCACCTCCAGCAGACTGGGCGCCCCCGCGGAGCCGCCCTGTGCGAAGTACGCCCCGAGCAGATCCCCTTCGCCGGTCACGGCGGTCAGCTCGGGTCGGGCGAGAACCAGATCCTCCGCGTCCTCCAGCGTCCCCACCACGACGATTCCCCGCAGCAGCCACCGCACGGCGGGCATGAGCTCGGCGGGACCGCGCACGAACTCGGCGGCGAAGGGGTGCCCGGACACGGGGGTGCCGGTGGTGGCGGATGTGCCCGCCGCACCGCCGGTACGGTCCTCGGACCCACCCCACCCGGCAGCGGCACCATCCGACCCACCGGCTGCGGAAAGCCCGGCTCCCGCCGCACCGCTCCCACCCGCGTCGGCCGCTGCCACGCCCCCGGCCGCGGACGGATCGGCGCAGGCCTCGGAGGTCGTGGCCTCGGCCGGGCGGGGGGCGTCCGGCGTGCCCGGCAAGGTGGTGGGCGCCGTCGGCGCCGCCGTCGGCGCGGGCTGCGGGGCGCTCGGGAGGGCTTCGCCCGGCGGCATGGAGGTTTCGGGGGAGGGGCCCGCGAGGAGCAGGGCGGCTCGGCCCGCGTCCTGTTTCCGCAGCAGGCGGAGGGCGTCGGCGGCGGCGGGGGTGGTCACGACCAGGGCGTCGGCGGCGGTGCCGAAGGCGGTGGCCAGGGGGGTTTCATAGCCGGGGGTGACCGTCAGGAGTTCGGCGGCGGGGCCCAGCAGGCCGCTGAGGCGGTCCTTGGCGTCGAGCAGGGCGCCCGTGCCGTCCTTGCGGCGCAGGCCCAGGGCGAGGGCGTCGTGCCGGGCCTGGGTCGCGGCCCGCCTGCGTTCGGCCGCGGTGACCGCCTCTCGGGCGGCGGTGAGGGCGGCCTCCGCCTCGGCCAGTGCCGTCTTCGCCGCCTCGTGCCGCCCGGACAGTTCCTCGTCGCCTGCGTCGAGGCCGTCGACCTCGGCCTTGAGCGCCTCGTACTCCTCCTGGGCGTGGACGGCCCGTTCCTGGGCCTCGTCCCTGGTGGCGGCCAGTCGCTCGATCTCGGCCTGGGCGGAGGCGGCGCGGGAACGTGCCGCGTTCACCTGGCCGCCCAGCCGGGCCAGGCCCTCGCGGCGGTCGGCGATGGCGCGGGCCGCGTCCTTCAGGCGCCGCTCCTCGACGGCCAGTTCCCGCTCCAGCTCGGCGCGGTGGCCGATGGTGTCGTCCAGGGCGCGCTGGGCCGCCTCCAGGGTCGCCTCCAGCTCGGCTTCCTGTTCGCGCACGCGTTGGGCCTCGTGCTCCAGTTCCTCGGGGTCGCGGCCGCGCCGCTCCTCGGGTGGCGCGGAGGTGGCGCTGTGCACACGCGCGTCGGCGAGCGAGATCGTGCCGCGCACGCGTTCGGCGAGCTGGGACAGTTCGTACCAGGTCTGCTGGGCGCGCTGGAGGCGCGGGACGAGCCGACGCACCTCGTCCTCCAGCAGGGCCTCGCGCTGGAGGGCCTTCTTCAGTTCCTGCTCGGCCGTTTCCTTGCGTTCCTTCAGGGCCGCCTCGTCGGCGACCTCGGTCTTCAGGGCCTCGCGCAGGCCGACGAGGTCGTCGGCCAGGAGCCGCAGGCGCGCGTCCCTCAGGTCCGCCTGGATGACCGCGGCTCTGCGCGCGACCGCCGCCTGCCGGCCCAACGGCTTGAGCTGGCGGCGCAGTTCGTCGGTGAGGTCCTGCACGCGCGCGAGGTTGGCCTGCATCGCGTCCAGTTTCCTGAGCGCCTTCTCCTTGCGCTTGCGGTGCTTGAGGACGCCCGCGGCCTCCTCGATGAAGGCGCGGCGGCCCATGGGGTCGGCGTGCAGGACGGAATCGAGCTGGCCCTGGCCGACGATGACGTGCATCTCGCGGCCGATGCCGGAGTCGGAGAGCAGTTCCTGGATGTCGAGCAGCCGGCAGGTGTCGCCGTTGATCTGGTACTCGCTGCCGCCGTTGCGGAACATGATCCGCGTGATGGTGACCTCGGCGTACTCGATGGGCAGGGCGCCGTCGGAGTTGTCGATGGTCAGGGACACCTCGGCGCGGCCGAGCGGCGGACGACCGGTGGTGCCGGCGAAGATGACGTCCTCCATCTTGCCGCCGCGCAGCGATTTGGCGCCCTGTTCGCCCATGACCCAGCTGAGCGCGTCCACGACATTGGACTTGCCCGAGCCGTTCGGTCCGACGACACACGTGATCCCCGGCTCGAACCGGAGCGTGGTCGCCGAGGCGAACGACTTGAACCCGCGGAGGGTCAGGGCCTTGAGGTGCACGCCGCCGGACTTTACCGGCCGTCGCTACCCCACTCCACGAACCCCCGCAACCGCGCGGTTTCACCATTGAATATGCAGGGCACACCAAAAGTTAAAGACGGTGAAGGAACGCGCGGGGGCAGCAAAGGCGGGGCAAGAAGGGCGGGGGAAAGAAGGAAGGGACGCCGAAGCGTCCCTTGCAACTCTGACAACTGAGCGGTTGACGGGCAGCCCAACCACTGTGTCGTTGTGCGATGCAGTGATCAGGTGAGCGCAGGCTCCGCCTGGTGTGCGTCGACTCGCTCCATGATCCTGTCGTGAGAAGCGGCAGCCGTCAGGGCGTCGTTCTCAGCCTGGATCCGCACAAGCTCGGATTCCAGGTCCTGGACGCGCTGCTGGAGCCGTCGCATCTCGGCGAGGAGTCGAGGGTCGGAGCCGCCGACGTAACCGAGAAGCGCCTTTGCCATGATGGATGGTCCTCCACACTGAGTGACCGACCGAAGCGGTGTGGGTCGTGAGGGATTCGCACCCGTGGTGCTTGGCACTGCCTGAGTTGTGGTGCCGTTCATCCATGCCAAACAGCTAAGGTGCGCGGGTTTTCAGCGTCTCACCAAAAAGTTTGACGGTCAACACGATCACGCCCCGTATCCATGGGCGTCCCGGGGGCGCGCGACCGGAAACCAGGTGGCGCTGCGACTCCTGCGGGCCCCTCGGGGCGTGCGGATCATCTTGCTGAGCGGAGCCTGCCACGCCGCGCGTTTCTTGGCAACCACCTGCCCCTTTTCCCTCCGGGCAGATGCCGGTGGCAGTTCCCGCCGCCGCCGACGGACCCGCACCGTGCCACACGATCAGCGGATGGCGAAGCCGTCGTACCCGCCGCGCGGTGTGTCCCAGATCTCGGTGACACCGTCCACACGTCCGGGCGTGTCGCCCCCCTGCAACCAGTCCAGGAGTTTCTGGCACCCCTCGCGGGCCCCCTCGGCGACCACTTGCACGCGCCCGTCCCCGAGATTGAGGGCGAAACCGCTCAGGCCCCCGATCTCCAGCGCCCTGGCCCTGGTGAACCAGCGGAAACCCACTCCCTGGACTCGTCCGCGGACCCAGGCGACCAGTCGAACATCCTCGCTCATGGGTGCAACCTAACCGGCCAATGTCTCTCGGGGCACCTCCGCCTCTCGCGCCATGCGGTACCGTCCCGATCCAATGAATCTCATCTGAAACTCACTCGATTGAGTGAGTTGGGTTGACCGCGTCGGCTCAGGGCGCGCGTCGACAGAGAGAGACAAGGAAGGCCAGCACATGGGACGCCACCGACGCTCGGACGCCGGCCGCGCCGCCACGGGCCGCGCCACGGGGGACAGTCGGACGCACGGCTCGTACGAGCGGGACCGTGATCCGTGGGACAGCCACCCGCAGGACGACGACGGCCGCCTGGGCATCGCGCCCTACCTGAACCCGGATCTGTACGCCGACCCCCACACCAGGCCCCAGGAGTACCTCTTCGACACCGACGACGCCGCCGCGCACGCCGGGACCACCGTGGTCTTCCCCTCCGAGGGCTTCAGCCCGGCGGACGGACCGCGGGAGCGGGGGCACCGCCGGAAGAAGAAGGCCGCGACACCGGTCCGCACGGGGCTCCTCGGGGTCTCCGCCGCGGTCGCCCTCGGCACCGTCGCGGTCGCCACCGGCGCGGTGCCCGGGCTTGAAAACTACAAGCTGGGCGGCCCGAACGGCGGTGCCGACAAGGTGCAGGCCGCGGGCTCGCCGACGAACAGCGAGAGCCCGCAGGGCGGCACCTCCGGCAGCGCCGACACCGACCCGGGCGGCCCCGCCCGGGGCTCCACGACGAGCCGCGACGCGGACCGGTCCACGTCACCGGAGCGGTCCGCCTCCGAGTCGGCCCCGGCCACCGCGCCGGACGCGGACCCGGCGTCGGCCACACCCACGAAGGCGCCGGAGGCCAAGCCGACCACGGCGCCGGAGAAGCCGGAGACCGCGCCGGCCGAGACCGCCACCAAGGCGCCGCCGAAGACCCAGGCCCCGACCGCCGTCTCCACGCAGGCCGCCGTCGAGGCCGAGGTGCTCAGGCTCGTCAACGAGGAACGGACGAAGGTGGGGTGCAGCGCGCTGACGGCGAGCAGCGCACTCGCCGGCCTCGCCCAGGACTTCAGCGAGGCCATGGCCGACGAGAACTTCTTCGACCACACCGATCCCAGCGGCGCCTCACCGTGGGACCGGGCGGCGAAGCTCGGCATCACCGGCCTCGGCGGCGAGAACATAGCCCGCGGGCAGGCCGACGCGGCGGCGGTGATGGACGCCTGGATGAACAGCCCCGGCCACCGCGCCAACATACTCAACTGCGACTTCAAGACCCTCGGCGTCGGTGTGCACTTCGGCTCCGGCGGTCCGTGGTGGACGCAGGACTTCGGGTACTAGTGCCCCGGCAGGCAACGTCTGCCCGTCAAGGAGCGGCGTCCGGTGCGTGCTCTGGGGGTCCCCCTGCTCGAAGAGCTCGGGGGAGTGCCGGCCGGAAGTCCTCTTACTGGACGTACTTGGGCTTTCGGCCGGTGCGGCGAGTGGGGGTCCCCCCTGCTCGAAGAGCTCGGGAGAGCGTGCCGGGCGTCGCGACGGGGCGAACGTTGCCTGTTGGGGCACTAGCTCAAGCACTGGCGGGACCCGTCCGGCGGAACGTCAGGTGGCGCTGACTCCTGGTTAGCGCCATCTGACGGTTAGCGCTGTGCGCGAGTACGCTTGGGTCATGAGCACCCCGCAGACCCAGGACGACCTCCCTTACAGCGTGTTCGCCAGGGCCTGCCCTTCACGCGGCACGCTGGAGCATGTGACGGGGCGCTGGGGCGGGCTCGCGCTGAGCGCTCTGTACGAGGGCTCGTTCCGCTTCAACGAGCTGCGCCGCCGTGTCGACGGCGTGAGCGAGAAGATGCTGTCCCAGACCCTCCAGGCGCTGGAGCGGGACGGCCTGGTACATCGCGAGGCCCAGCCGACCAACCCGCCCCGGGTGGACTACGAGCTCACGGCGCTGGGCCGCGAGGTCGCCGAGCGGCTGCTGGCCCTCATCCACTGCGTGGAGGGGCGCATGGACGACGTCCTGGCGGCACGCGAGCGTTACGACGCCACGCGCGGCGCCCGCTGACACTTCGGGCAGTAGTAGCTGGAGCGGTTCATCCACGGGCGGCGGCGCAGCGGGGTGGCGCAGCGGCGGCAGGGCAGGCCCTCGCGGCCGTAGGCGTCCAGGGAGCGGTCGAAGTAGCCGGACTCCCCGTTGACGTTGACGTAGAGGCTGTCGAAGCTGGTGCCGCCGACGGCGAGGGCCTCGTTCATCACGTCCCGGACATGGGTGAGGAGTTCGGCCGTGCGGGGGCGGGTGAAGGACGCGGTGGGGCGTTCGTAGTGGACGCGGGTGCGCCACAGGGCCTCGTCCGCGTAGATGTTGCCGACGCCGCTGATCAGGGACTGGTCGAGCAGGGCCCGTTTGATGGTGGTCCGCTTGCGGCGCAGGGCCTGGTGGAAGGCCTCGTCGTCGAACAGCGGGTCGAGGGGGTCGCGGGCGATGTGCGCGATGACGTCGGGCAGCCCGTCGGGCGTGGTGTCGTGCAGCGACAGGCCGCCGAAGGTGCGCTGGTCGACGAAGCGGAGCTCGGTGGCCTCCGCCGCGGAAGCGGCTGATGTCGGCGTGTCGGCGAAGCGGACCCGGATGCGCAGGTGCTTCTCGGTGGGCGCGCTCAGCGGCTGGACCAGCAGCTGGCCGCTCATGCCGAGGTGCGCCAGGATCGCCTGGCCGCTGTCCTGGAGGGGCAGCCACAGGTACTTGCCGCGGCGGCTGGGCAGACCGAGCCGGTGCCCCTGGACGCGGTGCGCGAAGTCCTCCGCGCCGGCCGGGTGGCGCCGTACGGCACGTGGGTGCAGCACCTCGACGCCGGCGACGATCCGGTGCGCGACCCACCGTTCCAGTCCGCGCCGTACGACCTCGACCTCGGGCAGCTCGGGCATGACTCCCCCGTTCACACATCGCGGCCGGTGCGGCCGTCACGGACCGAGCGCCCGCCCCGGGGCGGGGACGGGCGCTCGGTCGCGTTCTACTGGGCGCGGCCCGCGGGCGGAGGACCGCCGGACGGCCGCGCTCGGTTTCCCGGTTCTCAGGCGGAGGCCGGCGCCTCATCGGCGCCGTCGGCGGACTCCAGCGCCTTGGCGCGCTCGTCCGCCGCGGCCCGGATGGCCCGCCACGCGGACTCCGCGGCCTGCTGCTCCGCCTCCTTCTTGCTGCGGCCGGTGCCGGTGCCGTACGAGACGCCTCCGACGCGGGCGGCAGCAGTGAAGGTCTTCTCATGATCGGGGCCGGTCTCCGTGACCAGGTACTCGGGCACGCCGAGCCCCTCGGTCGCGGTGAGCTCCTGGAGACTGGTCTTCCAGTCCAGGCCGGCTCCGAGGTTGGAGGACTTCTCGATCAGCGGGTCGAACAGGCGGTGCACCAGTTCGGAGGCCGCGTCGAGGCCCTGGTCGAGGTAGACCGCGCCGATCACCGCTTCCAGGGTGTCGGCGAGGATGGACGCCTTGTCCCGGCCGCCCGTGCCCTCTTCACCACGGCCGAGCCGGATGAAGGCGCCCAGGTCGAGGCCACGGCCGACCTCCGCCAGCGCACGCGAGTTGACCACCGCGGCCCGCAGCTTGGCCAGCTGGCCTTCGGGCAGGTCGGGGTGGGTGCGGTACAGCGTGTCCGTGACGACCAGGCCGAGGACGGAGTCACCGAGGAACTCCAGCCGCTCGTTCGTCGGCAGACCGCCGTTCTCGTACGCGTAGGAACGGTGGGTCAGCGCGCGCACCAGAAGGGCGGACTCGAGCTTGTAGCCGAGCCGCCCTTCCAGAAGCGTGTGGGACGAGGCCGTGTTGTCCGACGGAGCACCTGCGCGTCGGCGATTGCCCGCTTCGACGCCTTCCGCCTTCTTGGCAGTGGACACAGTGCCTCTCACCAGCCGCTCAGACCTCGAGGACCTGGCGCTTGTTGTAGGTGCCGCACGACGGGCACGCGATGTGCTGCTGCTTGGGCTCGTGGCAGCGCTCGCACGCAACCAGGGTGGGGACCGCAGCCTTCCACTGCGACCGGCGGTGGCGCGTGTTGCTGCGCGACATCTTCCGCTTCGGAACAGCCACGGCTACTTCTCCTGCTTCTCGTCGGCGCGTGCTGATCGAGGCGCGCCGCCGCTCATCTCGTCCTTCTCGCCGTCCTTCATGGTGCCGGCGAGTCCCTGCAAAGCCGCCCAACGGATGTCGACGGCGTCATGGTGGTGGTCCGGGTCGTCCACGAGTCGCGCTCCGCACTCGGAGCACAGACCAGCGCAGTCTTCCTGGCACACCGGCTGCATCGGCAGTGCGAGCACCACCGCATCCCGCAGCAAAGGTTCGAGGTCGAAGAGTCCGTCCTCGAGGAAGAGCCTGTCCTCGTCGTCCTCGTCGTCGGCGTCTTCGTCGGACCGTGCGATCGCACGGCCCCGCTCGTCGGCGTCGGGGTACGAGAACAGCTCCTGGAAGTCCGCGTCGAGTTCGAGCTCGAGCGGCTCCAGACACCTTACGCACTCCCCCTCGGCCTGTGCACGGGCGGTGCCTGTGACGAGCACCCCTTCCATGACCGACTCGAGCCGGAGTTCGAGCTCCACCGGGGCGCCTTCCGGCACTCCGACGACGCCCTGGAGACCGAGGTCCCTGGGGGCGGGGACCGTGCGGGTCTGGCGCTGCAGCGCGCCAGGCCGCCGCCCCAGCTCGTGTGTGTCGAACACAAGAGGGTTGCGGTGGTCGAGGCGGGCGTTCTGAGCCATTCCTGCTTTCGGTTTCCGAACTCGGGGGACGCTTTCCCGGTGGCGTTCCGGGCAGCGCTGAACGCGGACGTATGCACGACCGAAGAGCCAGGATACTTGACCTTTCGCTCTCGGCCCAATCGGGCGGCCGGCCTACAGGCCGCGGCCCTGTTCGTAGGCGCGCAGTTGCTCGGCGCTGATCATGCTGGTGTCGAAGAGGCTGGTCTCGTCGAGGGCGTGGGCCTGCGGCTGCGCGTAGCCGTGGTGGTCCTGGGGGTCCTGCTGCCCCTGCTGAGCCTGGTTCGGGTCGTAGGCGGCCGGCTGCTGGGCGTCGTAGGTCTGGAAGGGGGCGCCTCCCGCCTGGGCGTAGCCGGAGGTGCCGGCGGTGGGGGCGTAGGGGTCGGGCTGCTGGTAGCCGTACTGGTCCTGCTGGCCGTAGCCCTGCTGGTAGCCGCCGTACGGATCGTTCTGCTCGGGCTGCTGGTAGCCGTAGGCGGGCTGCGGCTCGTACTGCGGCGAGGCGGGCCGCTCGGCGGGCGGGGCCGGGGAGCGCGGGGCCGCCGGGGCGTCGGCCAGGGCCGCGAGGTCGGCGAGGTAGTCGGCGTCGCTGGAGTGCTGGACGGTGGTGGTGTCGTCGGCGAGGGCGCCGAGGTCGTCGGTGGCGATGCGGCCGTGCAGCTTCTGGCGGCCGCGGCCGACGGCCTCCAGGGTCTTGGCGAGGACCGCCTCGAAGGCGCCGAGCTTGGCGTCGACGTACGCGTCGGCGTTGCGGCGCAGGGTCTCGGGGTCGTGGCTGCGCTCGGGGGCGTCCTCGTCCTCGTAGCCGTCCTCGTCGAGGCCGGGGCCGGTGCCGAGCAGCTTCTCGCGGCCGCGGCCGACCGAGCCGAGGGTCTTGGTGAGGACGACCTCGAAGTTGGCGAGCTTGGAGTCGACGTAGTCGTCGGCCTCGGCGCGGACCTCCTCGGCCTCCTGCCGGGCCTCGCCGAGGATCCGGTCGGCCTCGGCCTGGGAGCGGCGGGCGACCTCGGTGCCGGAGACCAGCGAGCCGCGCTCGGCGTGCGCGCCCTCGATGATCCGCTCGGCCTCGCGCCGGGCCTCCTGCACCATCTGGTCGCGGTCGCCGATCAGCTCCTGGGCCTGCGCGAGGGAACCGGGCAGGGCCTGGCGCACCTCGTCGAGCAGCGCGAGCAGGTCGGCGCGGTTGACCACGCACGACGCCGACATGGGCATGGACCGGGCGCCGGAGACCGTGGCCACGATCTCGTCGAGCTTCTTCTGCACGTCCACCGTGTGCTCGCCACTCTCTACAGGTGTGTTGGACTACCGATGTGTCGGAGACGGACGGGACGACTGTACGTCCATGAGGTGATCGCCGGACACCGGGTGACGGGCCGTCAGCCGCCTCAGTCCTTCTTCAGCCGCTGGGTGAGGGCCTCGAGGACCAGCGGCGGCACCAGGTGGGAGACGTCTCCACCCCATGCCGCGACCTCCTTGACCAGGGAGGACGACAGGAAGCTGTAGGTGGGGTTGGTGGGCACGAACAGCGTCTCGACGCCGGAGAGGCCGTTGTTCATCTGGGCCATCTGCAGCTCGTAGTCGAAGTCGCTGACGGCGCGCAGACCCTTGACGATGGCCGGGATGTCGCGCTGCTTGCAGAAGTCGACGAGGAGGCCGTGGAAGGCCTCGACGCGGACGTTTCCGTACTCGGCGGTGACCTGCTGGATGAGGTCGATCCGCTCGTCGATCTCGAACAGGCCCTTCTTCGACTGGTTGATCATCACCGCGACGTAGACCTCGTCATAGAGACGGGAGGCGCGGGCGATGATGTCCAGGTGTCCGTTGGTGATGGGGTCGAACGACCCGGGGCAGACGGCTCGGCGCACTTGAGATCCCTCGCTCTCCGGTCCGGTCATCGTGCGTCTTCGCACGTAGAGGCGGCGCGACCGTACCAAAACGTCCCTTCGCCGTAGCGACGGGCCCTGATCGCGTCGAACCCTCGCGGCCACGTGAACTCGCCGCCCCTGGTGCTGCGCTCCACGGTGACGAGGGCGCCCTCCGCGAGCCACCCCTCGGCGCGGAGTGTGAGCAGAATCTCGCGAAGATCGTCGTCGGAGACCGCGTACGGCGGGTCGAGGAAGACGATGTCGTACGGCTCCGCCGGGGGTGGTGTGTGGACGATCTGTTCCGCTTTGCCCGCCCGCACGTCGGCGCCGGGGAGGCCGAGCGCCTTGACGTTCTCCCGGACGGTGCGCACCGCTCGCGCGTCGGCCTCCACGAGCAGGGTGTGCCCGGCGCCCCGGGACAGCGCCTCCAGGCCGACGGCGCCCGAGCCGGCGTACAGGTCCAGGACGCGTTCGCCGTCCAGCGGGCCGCCCAGGAGGGACTGCCAGGTGGAGAAGAGGCCTTCGCGCGCCCGGTCCGAGGTGGGGCGGGTTCCGCTGCCCGGCGGTACGGCGAGACGGCGTCCGCCGGCCCGGCCGGCGATCACGCGGGTCATGTCTGGTCCTTGCTTGTCGGTGGCGGCCTTGTCGGTGGCGGCTCGGGTGCGGGCCGGTCCCAGTCTGTCAGCCCTTCTCCAGGTATTGCTCCCGCTCCTCGTCCAGCAACGCGTCCAGCGCCGTGCGCAGCCCGGGCAGGTGCTCCAGGTCCGGGTCGGCGGCCACCACCGCGGCGGCCTCCTCGCGGGCCTCGGCGATGATCTCCTCGTCGTCGATGACGGCGAGCACCCGCAGGCTGGAGCGGGCGCCGGACTGGGCCTGGCCGAGGACGTCGCCCTCGCGGCGCTGTTCGAGGTCGATGCGGGAGAGCTCGAAGCCGTCGAGGGTGGAGGCCACCGCGTTCAGCCGCTGCCGGGCGGCGCTCGCCTCCGGCATCTCGCTGACCAGCAGGCACAGTCCGGGCGCCGCGCCGCGGCCGACGCGGCCGCGCAGCTGGTGCAGTTGGGAGACGCCGAAGCGGTCGGCGTCCATGATCACCATCACCGTGGCGTTCGGTACGTTCACGCCGACCTCGATGACCGTGGTGGCGACCAGGACGTCGGTCTCGCCGGCGGCGAAGCGGCGCATGACCGCGTCCTTGTCGTCGGGCTGCATCCGGCCGTGCAGCACCTCGACCTTCAGGCCGTGCAGGGGGCCCTTGGCGAGCCGGTCCGCGATGTCCAGCACGGCGAGCGGCGGTCGCTTCTCCGCCTCGTCCTCGGCGGACTTCTTCGCGGCGGCCTTCTTCGGGTCGTCCTCCTCGTCCCCGATGCGCGGGCAGACCACGTACGCCTGGTGGCCCTTCGCCACCTCCTCGCGCACCCGCTCCCAGGCCCGGGCGAGGAAGTGCGGTTTGTCGGCGGCCGGGACGACATGGCTGGCGATGGGCGAGCGGCCCGCCGGAAGCTGGTCGAGAACGGACGTCTCCAGGTCGCCGAAGACGGTCATCGCGACCGTGCGCGGAATGGGCGTGGCGGTCATGACCAGCAGGTGCGGGGGTTGCCTGCCCTTGCCGCGCAGGGCGTCGCGCTGCTCGACGCCGAACCGGTGCTGCTCGTCCACCACGACCAGGCCCAGGTCGTGGAACTGGACCTTGTCCTCGATCAGCGCGTGTGTGCCGATGACGATGCCCGCCTCGCCGGTGGCCAGGTCGAGCAGGGCCTGCCGGCGGGCCGCGGCGCCCATGGATCCGGTGAGGAGGACCACCTTGGTGCCGTGCTCGGCGCCGCCCAGCATGCCTCCCTCGGCGAGCTCCCCCATCATCTCGGTGACCGACCTGTGGTGCTGCTGGGCCAGCACCTCGGTGGGCGCGAGCATCGCGGCCTGCCCGCCCGCGTCGACGACGGCGAGCATGGCGCGCAGGGCGACGAGGGTCTTGCCGCTGCCGACCTCGCCCTGGAGCAGGCGGTGCATCGGGTGCTCGGTGGCCAGGTCGGCGAAGATCTCGCGGGAGACCTTCCGCTGCCCCTCCGTGAGGGTGAAGGGGAGGCGGTCGTCGAAGTCCGCCAGGAGTCCGTCCGGGACGGCTACGCGGGCGACTGCGGGGAGTTGGGTGTCCGCGTGGCGGCGGCGGGCGAGGGCGACCTGGAGGACGAAGGCCTCGTCCCACTTCAGGCGGGCATGGGCGTCGGCGATGTCCGCCTTGGTGTGCGGGCGGTGGATCTTGAGCAGGGCCTCGGGGAGGGTGACCAGGCCGCGGCCCGCGCGCAGCGACTCGGGCAGCGGGTCGAGCGCCTCCTGGGCGCTGGGCAGGACGGTCTGGACCGCCTTGCCGATCTTCCAGGACTCCAGCTTGGCGGTGGCCGGGTACATCGGGATGAGGGCGCCGGCCCAGCTCTCGACCGCTTCTCCGTCCTCGCCCTTCAGCAACTCGTACGCCGGGTGGGCCAGTTGCAGCCGCCGGTTGAAGACCGAGACCTTGCCCGCGAACATCGCGCGTGTGCCCGGCAGGAGTTCCTTGTGAGGCTTGTGCACGCCGTTGCCGAAGAAGACCAGTTGGAGCCGGCCGCTGCCGTCCGTGATCGTCACCTCCAGGCGCTGACCCTTGCCGCGGGGCGCGCGGGCGGAGGCGAACGTGTGCAGGCGGGCTTCGGCGACCTGGGCGACCACCGTGACGTGCTCGTCCATGGGCAGGTCGGCGAGGTGGGTGAGCTGGCCGCGCTCCTCGTACCGGCGGGGGTAGTGGTGCAGGAGGTCGCCGACGGTGTGCAGGCCGAGGTGCTCGGCCATCACCTTCGCGGTGGCGGGGCCGAGCACTGACTTCAGTGGCTGTTTCAGTGGTTCTTGCAGTGCGGGCACGAGATCCATTGCACACCACGGCACCGACAATGCCGTAGACCTCCCGGGAAACCCCTGGTCAGCCGGTCCGTCCGGGCCTAGGATGACGTGCTCCGGCCATCCCCGCGGCAGCCGCCTCACAGGTGCCGCCCTACCCCGCGCCGACGCGAAGTCCCCCCACCGGCGCTGCGACGATGGACTTCCAGATCTCACAGTCAGCACAGGCATCCCACTCACCACAGTCATCCCGCCGGCCCGACTCGGCCCATATGTTCCAGGTCGATCTGCGGGGTCTGGTGGACCTGCTCTCGCACCACCTGTACTCCAGTCCCAAGGTCTACCTGCGCGAACTGCTGCAGAACGCCGTGGACGCCATCACCGCCCGGCGCGCGGAGGAGCCCGGCGCCCCCGCGCGCGTACGGCTGTTCGCGGACGGCGACACCCTGCGGGTGGAGGACACCGGCGTCGGTCTCACCGAGTCCGACGTGCACGAACTGCTGGCCACCATCGGCCGCAGCTCCAAGCGGGCCGACGGCCTGCGGGAGGCGCGCTCGGACTTCCTCGGCCAGTTCGGCATCGGCCTGCTGGCCTGCTTCGTGGTGGCCGAGCGGATCCGGGTGGTCAGCCGCAGCGCCCGTACGCCCGACGCTCCGCCCGTGGAGTGGACGGCGCGCGACGACGGCTCGTACACCGTGCGGACCCTCCCGGACTCCGCCCGCCCGGAACCCGGCACCACCGTGCACCTCCAGGCCCGGGCCGGGGCGGGCGAGTGGCTCACCGAGCAGCGTGTGCTCGCGCTGGCACGGGACTTCGGGTCGCTGCTGCCGTACGACGTCCGGGTGGGCGAGGAGCCGGTCACCGACCTGCCGGCGCCCTGGGACCGGGCGTACCCCTCCCCCGCGGCCCGCCGGGTCGCCCTGGCCCGGTACTGCCACGAGGCGTTCGGGTTCACCCCGCTGGACACCATCGGCCTGGACGTACCGCTGGCCGGGATCCGCGGGGTGGCGTACGTGCTGCCGTCGGCGGTCAGCCCGGCGCAGCGGGCGGGTCACCGCGTGCACCTGAAGGGCATGCTGCTGACCGAGCGGGCCGAACAGCTGCTGCCCGACTGGGCGTTCTTCGTGCGCTGCGTGCTCGACACCGACAGCCTGCGGCCCACCGCCTCGCGGGAGTCGCTGTACGAGGACGAGACGCTGGCTGCCGTGCGCGAGGCGCTCGGGGAGCGGATCCGGTCCTGGCTGACCTCTCTCGCGGCCGGCGATCCGGAGCGGCTGGCGGCGTTCCTGTCGGTGCACTTCCTGGGCGTGAAGTCCCTGGCCCGGCACGACACGGAGATGCTGCGCACGATGCTGCCGTGGCTGCCCTTCGAGACGACCGACGGGCGGCTGTCCCTGGAGGAGTTCGCGCAGCGGCACCCCGTCGTGCACTTCACGCGCACGGTCGAGGAGTACCGGCAGGTCGCGCCGATCGCCTCCGCGCAGGGCATCGGCGTCGTCAACGGCGGCTACACCTACGACAGCGAGCTGGTCGAGGCGCTGCCGTCGGTCCGTCCGGGGACGGTGGTCGCCGAGCTGGACGCGGACACCGTGACCGCGCACCTGGACTCCGTCGACCCGGCCGAGGAGCTGGCCCTGTCGGGCTTCCTGGCCGCCGCCCGGGACCGGCTGGACCCGCTGGGCTGCGACGTCGTGCTGCGCGCCTTCCACCCGCTGTCCGTGCCGGCGCTGCACCTGGACGACCGGGCGGCCCGGCACGAGCAGGCCCGCGCCGAGGCCGAGGCGCAGGCCGACGACCTGTGGGCGGGCATCCTGGGCTCGCTGCGGGGCGGCGCCCCGCGCGCGCGTCTGGTGCTCAACCACCTCAACCCGCTGATCCGCCGGATCGGTTCGCTGGGCGACCCGGAGCTGATCGGCACGGCGACCGAGTCGCTGTACGGGCAGGCGCTGCTGATGGCGCAGCGCCCGCTGCGGCCGGCGGACTCGGCGCTGCTGAACCGGGCGTTCATCGGCCTGCTGGAGTGGGCCACGCACAGCGGCACCGACGCGACGGGGACGGCCACCGATGAGTGAGATCACCGACTTCGACTCGCTGCGCCGGGAGATGGCGGCCAACGGCGCGCGGCCGGAGGGCCCGGCCCGCAACGCGCGCGCTGAGCGGCTGCTCGCCGAGGCCGAGAGGCTGAACATCCCGCTCGCCGTGATCGAGGCGCTCGGACACCAGCTGAAGGTCTACAACTACAGCTCCGAGAAGGACAGGATGTTCGTCCCGTTCGCGCGGCTGCTGCGCATGTGGGACGAACGCCCGGAGGACTTCGACGAGTACGAGACCCACTCGCTGCACTGGGTCTTCAAGTGGATGTCGGCGGGCATGCTGCGCCAGCCGCACATCCCGCTGGCCGCCGTCGAGAAGTGGCTCGGCGAGATGGAGCACCGCTACCGGCTCGCCGGCCACTCCGAACGCGCCGTGCGCAGCGCCGAGTTCAGCGTCGCCCGGCACATCGGGGACCTCGCGCGGGCGGAACGGGCGTACGCGCAGTGGCTGGCCGCCGACCGGGACAGCATGGCCGACTGCCACGCCTGCGAACTGCACGACCAGGGCCAGTGGCAGGCCGAGTGCGGCCGGGACGCGGAGGCGGTGGAGCTGTGGCGGCCGGTGCTGGACGGCGAGTTCACCTGCGCGCACGAGCCGCACGGCGTCCTCGCCTCCTCGCTGCTGCCGTTGCTGCGGCTCGGCCGCCTCGACGAGGCGCGCGCCCACCATCTGCGGGGCCTGAGGCTGGTGCGGCCGATGGAGAGCATGCGCGACGCCTACGCCGACCATGTGGAGTTCTGCGCGCTGACCGGCAACGAGGCGCGAGCCCTGGAGCTGCTGGCCGAGCGGCCGGCGTACTTCACGGACGACGGCAACCCGCTCGGCAGGCTGGACTTCCTGGCGGTGGCGACCCTGCTGATGGACCGGCTGGTCGAGCTGGGGCGGGACGGGCAGGCGGTGCCCGGTCCGGCGGGGCGTGCCTGGACGGCCGGCGAACTCGCCGTGCACGCGCGCGCGGAGGCGTCGGCCCTGGCGGCCCGCTTCGACGAACGCAACGGCACGTCCCGGGTCGGCGAGTGGGCACGCGCGCGCATGGCGCGGCGCCCGCTGGTGGACCGGCTGCCGCTCGGCGTGCGCACGGCTCGGACCGCCGGCATCGCTCCGGCTCCCCCCGTGCGCGTCCCCGTTGAGGCGGCGGCCGAAGCGGCGGCGCCCGAAGAAGCCGACCTGCCCGCGCTGATCGCGAAGGCACGGCGGCTGTCGGACACCCTGCGGCCGCACGCCGTGGAGGCGTGGGCGGCGGTCGAGCGGGCCGCGAAGGGCGTCGAGCTGGAGGCCCGGGACCTGGCCGAGATCGCCGACCACGAGGCGATGGACCGGGGCCCCGAGGGCGACGCGCTGTTCGAGCGGGCCGCCGAGCTGTACGCGCGGGCGGGCGATCCGGGCGAGGCGCTGGCGGCACGCTCGCGTGCGGCGTACGTGAGGGCGCTGACCGGCGACGTGGACGGGGCGCTCGCCGCGGTCGCCGAACCCTACGAGCGGGTCCTCGCGCTGTACGCCGAGGAGGGCACCGGCGTACGGCAGGCCGCGTCCGTGGTGATGGGACGGGCGCGGATCCTGATGCGACCGGTGTACGAGGCCGAAGGGCCCGTGGACCCGGGGACGCTGTCCGCCGCCGAGGAGGCCGCGCGCGAGGTCCTGGCCCTCGTGGAGGGGCACGCCGGGGACGATGTGCGGCTCGCGTCCCGGGCGGCCGAGGCGCGGGCGATGCTCGCCGAGACCGCCGCGCGCACCGGGGACCTCCGGGAGGCCGCGGAGCTGTTCGCGCGGGCGGCGGCCGAGTACGTCGGGGCGGGCCTGCCGTGGTTCGCGGTGGAGTACGAGGCCCGGTTGGCGGCGCTCGCGCACCACCTGGGCGATCCGGAGGGCGCCGAGCGGGCGCTGCGGGCGGCCCTGGAGCACGGCGGGGCGCATCTGGAGGCCGCGGGCCGGGCACAGCTGCACCTTCAGCTCGCCGAGGTGCTCGGCGGCCTGGACCGGACCGAGGAGGCGGCGGAACACGCCCTGGAGGCGGCGCACTGGGCCGACGAGGCGGACGAGGGGCCGGCACTCGGGGCCTGGGCCCGGCAGCAGCTCGGAGGTCTGCTGCTGCGGCTGGGGCGGTGGGCGGAGGCCGCCGAGGTGCTGGAGTCCGCGCTGCCCGACCTGTCCGCCGAGACGCACGGCGACGGGGCCGTCGTACAGACGCAGTGGTGGCTGGGCGACTGTCTGAGCGAGCTCGGGGAGCACCGTGCGGCGGCCGAACGCAGGCTCCAGGCCGCCGAGACCGCCCGGCACTGGCCCGAGCAGCAGGACCACGCGACCCTCGCCCATCTGGCCGCCGAGTCGCTGAGCCGGGCCGGGCTGCACGACGAGGCGGACCGTGCCTACACGCGCGCGGGCGACCTGTGGCGCTCCCTGGGCGACGTGCACGGTCTGGTCCGCGCCCTGCGCGCACGCGCGTGGCTGGCGCTCGGCACCGAGGCCGGCTTGGACGCGGCGCGGGCGCTGATGGGGGCCGCCGTCATCGAGTGCGAGGCGGCGCTGGACGCGGTGGACGACACGGCGGCGAGGCAGCGGCTCGTCGCCGAACTCGGGCACACCCACCGGCAGTTCAGCGATCTGCTCGCGGACAGCGCGGAGGACGAGGCGGACGGGGCCGCGTCCGAGGAGGCCCTGGCCAGGCTGGAGCAGGCGATCGCCGCCTTCACCCTGCTGGGTCCGGCCGCCCTGCACGACCGGACCGGAGCGGAACTCGCCGCGGGCCGGCTGGCGGCCGACCTGGGCCGCCCCGCCGAGGCCACCGCACACGCGCGTGCCGTGCTGGCGGCCTACGAGGACGCCGACGAGGAGGACGGCCGGACGCCCTCCCGCCGCACGGAAGCCGAAAGACTCCTGCGAGCCCTCGAGGAGGGATCCGAGGACTGAGGCTCACTCCACCCCGATGAGCAGCAGCGCTCCCTGCCGGCCGCCCTGGTAGACCACCGTGTCGACGGCGAGGTAGGTCTCGCGGACGCGGGTCTGGAGGCGGTCGGCGATCGAGTCGGGGGCCTCGTCGCCGAGGACGAGGGTGACCAGTTCGCCGCCGGCCGAGAGCATGCGGTCCAGGACGGTCTCGGCGGTGGCCGCGACGTCCGAGCCGATCACGGCCACGTCGCCGTCGATGAGGCCGAGGACGTCACCGGCCTGGCAGATGCCGGCCGTGGTCCAGGACTGGCGTTCCGCGACGGCGACCTCGGCGTGCCGGGTCGCCCCTGCCGCCGAGGTCATGGCGACGACGTCCTCGTCGAAGCGGCGCCCCGGCTCGTGCACGGCGAGGGCGGCGATGCCCTGCACGGCCGAGCGGGTCGGGATCAGGGCGACGCGGACGCCCTCCCCGCGGGCCTGCTCGGCCGCGGCGGACGCGGTGTGGCGCAGTTCCGGGTCGTTGGGCAGCAGGACCACCTCGCGCGCGTGTGCCCGCCGTACGGCCTCGACGAGCTCCCCGCTCGCGAGCTGCTCCCCGGGCCGGGCGAGCACCGCGGTCGCCCCAGCCTCGGTGTAGAGCCCGGCCAGGCCCTCGCCGGGCACGACGGCCACCATGGCGCGCTGGGCCCGCTCCCGGTGCGGCCGCCCGGACCCGCCGGTGTGCGCGTCACCGGCGCCGAAGTGCGTGATCCTGATCCGGTGCGGCCGCCCGGCCTCCACGCCCGCCTCCACGGCGGCTCCGGCGTCGTCGACGTGCACGTGCACGTTCCACAGGCCGTCGCCACCGACCACGACGAGTGAGTCCCCGAGCGCGTCGAGCCGCTCGCGCAGCCGGGCGACGGCCGCGTCCTCGGCGTCCAGCAGGTAGATCACCTCGAAGGCGGGACCGCTCGCAGGCGGCGCGCAGGCGCCGGGCCCGTCGTCCTCGGCGGCGGACACGCGCGCGTGGGGCACGACCGGCCGGCCGTCAGCCGCCACCGCGGCTGCCGAGGGGGACGCGCCCTGCTCCGGCGTCCGTCCCGTGAACGTCTCCACCAGGGCCGCGAGGACCGCCACCAGCCCCCGCCCGCCCGCGTCGACCACCCCGGCGCGCTCCAGGACCGCCAGCTGGCCGGGGGTCGCGGCGAGGGCCGCGCACGCTCCCTCGTAGGCGGCCAGCGCGACCGCCCCGCAGTCTCCCTCCGCCCCGGTGGCCGCGTCCGCGGCGGCCGAGGCCACCGACAGGACCGTGCCCTCCATCGGATGCGCCACGGCCTGCCGGGCGGAGTCGGCCGCGCGCCGCAGGGCCAGGCACAGGCCGCGCCCGTCGGTGTGCGCACGGTCACCGTCGGCGGCGAACACCTGAGCCATGCCGCGCAGCAGCTGGGCGAGGATCGTCCCGGAGTTGCCGCGGGCCCCGATCAGCGCGCCGTGCGCCATCGCCCGCGCGGCGTCGGCCAGGGAGGGGCCGGAGGAAGTCCCGGCGGCCCCGCCGGTCCCGCCGCCCACCTCGTGCCCGGCGAACACGGCCTCCACCGCCGCCGCGGCGGACTCCACGGTCAGATACAGGTTGGTGCCGGTGTCCCCGTCGGCCACGGGGTAGACGTTGATCGCGTCGATCTCCTCGCGCGCGCGCCCCAGCGCCCGCAGCGCCAGTCCGCACCAGGTGCGCACCGCCGGCGCGTCGAACGTCTGCGGCACCTGCGCCACCTGCGCCTCCCTGAGCTGCTGGACTGGACGCAGCGTAGACCCCGGGGTGGTGCCGGACGGAAGAGGGCCCGCGCGGGCTCCGGAGCCACCATGGTAGTTTCGCCCTACGGACGCAGCCGTTGTATGCTGCTCCGGTTGCCCGATCCTGATCGGGCTATCCCCCTGGCAACGCCACTCGGATTTCAAGTTTCAAGAGCATTTTCTGAGCCTGAGATCTTGATCCCGGCATGCCGGGATCAACCGTAAGTGCATCTGAAGTCTTTGGAGTGACCCGTGGCTGCCAACTGCGACGTCTGCGGCAAGGGGCCGGGCTTCGGCAACAACATCTCGCACTCGCACCGCCGTACGTCCCGACGCTGGAACCCGAACATCCAGCGTGTGCGTACCGTGGTCGGCGGGACGCCGAAGCGCGTGAACGCCTGCACCTCGTGCATCAAGGCCGGCAAGGTCTCGCGCTGACGCACAGCAACAGCTAAGCGCGCGGCCACCGCTGGTTCGCTGCACTGAGCCGGTCCACCTCGGTGGACCGGCTTTTTGCCGTACCCTCGCGCGCCATGCCCGCACACGCCGTACCCGCGCACCGGGACCGCCGGTCGGTGCGCGGGCCGCGCGACTACCCCGCCTGAGGCCTGCGCAGGGCCCACCCGTGGTCCACGGGCCCGATCCCCCCGCCAAGCGCGAAGCCGGCCGCGATCGCCCCGGTGACGTACTTCTTGGCCGCCGCCACGGCCTCCGGCACGGAGTCGCCCTTCGCCAGCTGCGAGGCGATCGCGGAGGCGAGGGTGCAGCCGGTGCCGTGCGTGTGCCGCTTGTCGTACCGGGGGGCGCGCAGCCAGTGCTCCTCGGCGCCGTCGGTGAGCAGGTCCACGGCCTGGTCACCGCCGTCCTGCCCGGCGTCCCCGGCGAGGTGGCCGCCCTTGATCAGCACCCACTTCGGCCCGAACGCCAGCACCGCCTCCGCGGCCTCCCGCATCTGCTCCTCCGTCCGGACCCGGACGCCGGTCAGCTGGGCCACCTCGTCGAGGTTCGGCGTGGCCACGGTCGCCACCGGCAGCAGCCTGGTCCGTACGGTCCGAAGCGCGGACGCGGCAAGGAGCGAGTCGCCGTGCTTGGAGACGCCGACCGGGTCGACGACCGCGAGCGCGTCGGACCCGGCGATCAATTCGGCGACGGCCCCGGCCAGCTCCGCCGAGGCCAGCATCCCGGTCTTGACCGCCTGGACGCCGATGTCGTCCACGACGCTGCGGTACTGGGCCCGAACCGCCTCCACGGGCAGTTCCCACGCGCCCTGCACGCCGAGGGAGTTCTGCGCGGTGACCGCGGTGATCACGCTCATGCCATGCACACCGAGGGCGAGCATCGTCTTCAGGTCGGCCTGAATGCCGGCGCCGCCGCCCGAGTCGGAGCCCGCGACGGTCAGCACCCGGGGAGGGGCGGCGGTCATGACTCGATGTCCCCGAAGTGGTCCCAGCCGCCCTTGCTGGTCCACGGCGCGCCGTCGACCGTGACCTGGGGCAGGGCCGAGGGACTGAGCACTTCGCCGATCACCTTCCAGCGGGCCGGCAGCTTCACGTCCGGGGGGAAGGCCGCCACGATCGCGTGGTCCTCTCCCCCGGTCAGCACCCACTGCAACGGGTCGACCCCGACGGCCTGCCCGATGTCGTTCATCTGCGAGGGGATGTCTATGGCTCCGGAGCGGATGTCGATGTGGACCTTGCTGGCCTCCGCGATGTGCCCGAGGTCGGCGATCAGTCCGTCGCTGACGTCGCACATCGCGGTGGCGCCGAGCCCGGCGGCCGCGGGGCCCGCGTGGTACGGCGGCTCGGGGCGGCGGTGGGCCTCGACGAAGGCGCGGGGCGAGCGGAAGCCCCGGGAGAGCACCGCGTACCCGGCCGCGGACCAGCCCAGCCAGCCGGTCACCGCGATCAGGTCGCCGGGTTGTGCGCCGGCGCGGGTGACGGGCTCGTGGTTGCGCAGATCACCGAGCGCGGTGATCGACACCATGATCGTGTCGCCGCGCACCACGTCGCCGCCGACGACGGCGGCCCCGGCGACCTGGCACTCGTCGCGCAGGCCGTCCATCAGCTCGGTGGGCCAGGTGACCGGTAGCTCGGTGGGGACGACCAGGCCGAGCAGCAGCGCGGTCGGCACGGCGCCCATGGCGGCGATGTCCGCGAGGTTCTGGGCGGCCGCCTTGCGGCCCACGTCGTAGGCCGTGGACCAGTCCCGGCGGAAGTGCCGTCCCTCCAGGAGTATGTCGGTGCTCGCCACGACCCTGCGGTCGGGGGCGGCGACCACCGCGGCGTCGTCGCCGGGGCCGACCCGGACCGCCGGGGTGGTGGTGAGACGGGAGGTGAGCTCCCTGATGAGCCCGAACTCCCCGAGCTCACCAACAGTGCCCTTCATCGACCTTTCGCCCCTTCTGTCCCTGTACGGTCCCGGTCGCGCTTCAACGCGGTCCTCGCTACGGTCGAGGTGACCGTCAACTTCTGTCCTACCTGCACCCCGGCGCGTGCGTCACGGTCTTCCCGGGTCTCCCCACGGCGTGTGACGACGCGATACCGTGGCGTTCCTTTTCCCCACATGATCCTCGTGGCCGCCCTGGAGGTTCCGTGGTACAGGCGTACATCCTGATCCAGACGGAGGTCGGCAAGGCGTCGACCGTCGCCGAGACGATCAGCAAGATCCCTGGGGTGATCCAGGCCGAGGACGTGACGGGACCGTACGACGTCATCGTGCGCGCCCAAGCCGACACGGTGGACGACCTGGGCCGCATGGTGGTCGCGAAGGTCCAGCAGGTGGACGGCATCACGCGCACCCTGACCTGCCCGGTCGTGCATCTGTAGCCCCCGTCTACCCTTGGCCGGTGAGCTTCTTCCGTCACCGGCTTCTCGGCCTGCCCGTTCTCGCCGCGCTGATCTCCGCCGCGGGCTGTTCCCCAAGCGACGACAGCGCCACCGTGGCGGTTCCCAGCCCACGGCCGTCGGTTGCCGAACTGTGCCGGAATCTGGACAGGGAACTGCCTGGGAAAGTGGACGGACTGAGCCGCGAGGACCCCCGGCCCGCCTCCGCGCTGACCGCGGGCTGGGGAAGCCCGGCGATCATACTGCGCTGCGGTGTCCCGCGGCCCGCCGCGATGGACGATCCGGAGGCCGACGGGGCCGAGGTGAACGACGTGGGCTGGCTGCTGCAGAAGCAGGGGGACGGGTCGTTCCGCTTCACCACCACGCTGCGCCTTGCCTATGTGGAGGTGACGATCCCCGCGGGGCGGACAAACCACGGGGTGGCGCCGCTGGTCGATCTGGCCCCGGCCGTGAAGAAGGCGATCCCCAAGGGGATCGCCGACTGAGCGCCCGACACGCGCCGCGGGGGCCCTGGACGCCTGCCGGCACCGCTGCCCCCGGGGCGCGCGTCCTCAGCGCAGGCCCGTCGAACGGCGCAGCGCCGCCTGGATCAGCCGGTCCACCAGTTCCGGGTAGCTGATCCCGCTCGCCTGCCACATCTTCGGGTACATCGAGATGGGCGTGAAGCCGGGCATGGTGTTGATCTCGTTGATCACGAACTCGCCGTCCTCGGTGAGGAAGAAGTCCGCGCGGACCAGGCCCTCGCAGGAGGCCGCCTCGAACGCCTCCACCGCGAGCCGCCGCACCTCGGCGGTCTCCTCGTCGGTCAGCGGGGCGGGCACGACGCCGGGCGTGGAGTCGATGTACTTGGCCTCGAAGTCGTAGTACGCGTGCGCCTCGGGCGGCGGGATCTCGGCCGGTACGGAGGCCCGCGGGCCGTCCTCGAACTCCAGCACCCCGCACTCGATCTCACGGCCGCGCAGCGCGGCCTCCACGAGCACCTTCGGGTCGTGCCGCTGGGCCTCCTCGACCGCCTCGTCCAGGCCGGAGAGGTCGTCGACCTTGGTGATGCCGATCGACGAACCGGCGCGCGCGGGCTTCACGAACAGCGGCCAGCCGTGCTCGCCGGCGAAGTCGACGATCTTCTTGCGGGCGGCGGACGGGTCCTGCGCCCACTCGCGCGGCCGGATCACCACGTACGGGCCGACCTTGAGCCCGAAGGAGGTGAACACCCGCTTCATGTACTCCTTGTCCTGGCCGACGGCCGAGGCGAGCACGCCCGAGCCCACGTACGGCACGCCGGACAGCTCCAGGAGGCCCTGGAGGGTGCCGTCCTCGCCGTAGGGGCCGTGCAGCACCGGGAAGACCACGTCGACCTCGCCGAGCGCCTTGGGCACCGAACCGGGCTCGCTGTAGACGACTTCACGGTTGGCCGGGTCGACGGGGAGCACCACGCCGCCCTCGGCGGAGTCGGTGAGCTCCTCGACGCTCGGGGTGCGGCCCTCGGTGATGGCCATGCGCTCCGGCTCGTCGGCAGTCAGCGCCCAGCGGCCGTCGCGGGTGATGCCGATCGGCAGGACCTCGTACTTGGTCCGGTCGATGGCGCTCAGCACCGCGCCCGCGGTGACCACGGAGATCCCGTGTTCGGAGCTGCGGCCGCCGCACACGACGGCCACGCGGGGCTTGCGGGACGGCTGCTCGGGGCTCTGGGGGAGGTTCTCGCTGCTCATATCGCGATGAGAGTACCCGCTGGTATCCACGACGTCAGTGCCCGCATGGGCACCGTAGCTCAGCGTCGCACGGACGGTCGCGCAACGTGATGCGGACGGCCGAACGGCGCCGGTTTCAGCGGCGTTCGGGCTTGGCGCTGCGCGACATCAGCTCGCGGAGGGCCACCACGGGCGGCTTGCCCTCGTGCACGATGCCGACGACGGTCTCCGTGATGGGCATGTCGACGCCGTGCCGGCGGGCCAGATCCAGCACCGACTCACAGGACTTGACGCCCTCGGCGGTCTGCTTGGTGACCGCGATGGTCTCCTGGAGGGTCATGCCCTTGCCGAGGTTGGTGCCGAAGGTGTGGTTGCGCGACAGCGGCGAGGAACAGGTGGCCACCAGGTCGCCGAGGCCGGCGAGTCCGGAGAAGGTCAGCGGGTCGGCGCCCAGGGCCATGCCCAGCCGGGTGGTCTCGGCGAGGCCGCGGGTGATGAGCGAGCCCTTGGCGTTGTCGCCGAGCCCCATGCCGTCCGCGATGCCGACGGCCAGACCGATCACGTTCTTGACGGCGCCGCCGAGTTCGCAGCCGACCACGTCGGTGTTGGTGTACGGCCGGAAGTACGGGGTGTGGCAGGCGGCCTGCAACCTCCGGGCCACCGCCTCGTCGGTGCACGCGACCACGGCGGCGGCCGGCATGCGGGCGGCGATCTCCCGGGCCAGGTTGGGCCCGGTGACGACGGCGACGCGGTCGGCGCCGACCTTGGCGACGTCCTCGACGACCTCGCTCATCCGCATGGCCGAGCCCAGTTCGACACCCTTCATCAGGGAGACGAGGACCGTGTCCGGGGCGAGCAGCGGCGCCCATTCGGCGAGGTTGGCCCGCATGGTCTGCGAGGGGATGGCGAGCACCGTGAAGTCGGCGTCGCGGGCGGCCTCGGCGGCGTCGGCCGTGGCCCGCAGGTTCTCCGGGAGTTCGACTCCGGGCAGGTAGTCGGGGTTGGTCCGGGTGGAGTTGACCGCGTCGACGAGTTCGGCCCGGCGGGCCCACAAGGTCACCTCGCAACCGGCGTCGGCGAGGACCATGCCGAAGGCGGTGCCCCACGATCCGGTACCGAAGACGGCCGCCTTGACCGACTTGCTCACGTGCCCTGCCCCTCTTCCTGTACGGATTCCCGCACGGCCGGCCCGCGCTGCGCGGCCGGCACGGTCCCGCCCTGGTTCTGCGACTCGGTGCGGCGGCGCTGCTCGATCCGCTCCCGGCGCGGATCGTACGGCTCGGCGGGCGCCTTCTCGCCGCGGATCTGCTCCAGCAGGCGGGTGATGGCCGCCATGATGACCTCGGTCGCCTCCTTCAGGAGTTCCGGGGTCATCTCCTGGTCGTAGAAGCGGGAGAGGTCCACGGGCGGTCCGGCCAGCACGTGGTGGGTCTTGCGGGGCCGCAGGTGGGGCTTCTTGGCGTAGGGCGGCAGCAGTTCGTTGGCGCCCCACTGGGCGACCGGAATCACCGGGCACTTGGTCTGGAGGGCGACCCGGGCGGCGCCGGTCTTGCCGGTCATCGGCCAGCCGTCGGGGTCGCGGGTGAGGGTGCCCTCGGGGTAGAACGCGACGCACTCGCCGCGCTCCACGGCGTCGATGGCGGCCCGGAACGCACTCAGCGCGTCCGTGCTCTCGCGGTAGACGGGGATCTGCCCGGTGCCGCGCATCGCGGCACCCACCAATCCCTTCTTGAAAAGCCCGCTCTTCGCCAGGAATCGCGGCACGCGGCCGGTGTTGTACTGAAAGTGGGCGTACGCGAAGGGGTCGACGTGCGAATTGTGGTTCACCACGGTGATAAATCCGCCGTCGGCCGGAATGTTCTCCATTCCGCGCCAGTCCCGCTTGATCAGAACCACCAGTGGCGGTTTGCAGATCACCGCTGCGAAGCGATACCAGAAGCCGATTCTGCGGCGGGGCACGCGGACACCTTCCTCTAGGGCCTGGGGGGCCGCACAAGTGTCGCCCCAGGCCGCCTGTCTGTCGAGAACACCGTACGCCCGCACGTCACCGGACAGCGCTCTTGGAAGGGGCTTCGCGCCCCTCCCCTTCGCGGTCCCTCGGACGGTCCGGGGGGACTCCGGGAGACAATGACGACCACACGAGAGGGGCGGAACGCCGGTGCAGTGGACCTTGGTCATCCCCCTGAAGCCCCTGACCCGGGCCAAGAGCAGGCTGTCGGACACCGCCGGTGACGGGGTGCGTCCCGGCCTGGCCCTCGCCTTCGCCGTGGACACGGTGGCGGCCGCGCTGGCCTGCCCCGCGGTGGCGGATGTGGCGGTCGTCACGGACGACGCCGAGGCCGGGCGGGAGCTGGCGGCGCTGGGCGCCCGGATCGTCGCCGACGAGCCGCGGGCCGGCCTGAACGCCGCGCTCGCGCACGGAGCGGCGGTGGTACGGGCCTCGCGCCCCCGAAGTCCGGTGGCTGCCCTGAACGCCGATCTCCCCGCGCTGCGGCCCATGGAATTGGCCCGGGTTCTGGAGGCGGCCGCACAATTCCCACGGGCATTTCTCGCGGATTCCGCGGCCATCGGCACGACTTTGCTGGCGGCGTCCCCCGGGCATCCGCTGCTCCCGGCTTTCGGCACCGATTCCCGGGCCCGCCACCGGGCGTCCGGCGCGGTGGAACTGTCCCTTCAGGCGGTGGAATCCGTACGCCAGGACGTGGACACCGGGCACGATCTGCGGGCTGCTCTGGCCCTCGGAGTGGGACCGCGGACGGCCGCCGCCGCCGCGCGACTGCCGGTCCCGGGACAGTAGGCTGCCGTCATGCACGCCACCGCATACACGTACGACCCCGAAAGCCGCAGCGGGCAGGTGCTCCTGGACGACGGCACCCCGGTGCCCTTCGACGCGCCGGCGTTCGACGCGGGCGGTCTGCGGCTGCTGCGGCCGGGGCAGCGGGTGCGGATCGAGACCGAGGGCGAGGGGAACGGCCTGCGGATCACCCTGGTGACGCTGCAGACCTTCTGAGCAGGCAGGAAGACCGTCCGGTCGGCGCGAGAGACCTTCCCCACCAAGCGGACCGGGCCGAGCGTGCCCGAACACGCCGCGGGCCGGGCTCCCTCGGGAGTCCGGCCCGGCGCGTGAGTACCCTGCGCCGCTACTTGCCGCGGGCGGTGGTCTTCTTGGCGGTGGTCTTGCGGGCGGTCGACTTCTTGGCGGGGGCCTTCTTGGCCGTCACCTTCTTCGCCGGCGCCTTCTTGGCCGTGGTCTTCTTGGCGGCGGCCTTCGTGGCCGTCGTCTTCTTGGCCGCCGCCGCCGTGGTCTTCTTCGCCGCCGCGGTGGTCTTCTTGGCCGCCGCGGTGGTCTTCTTCGCGGCAGTCTTCTTCGCCGCCGCGGTGACCTTCTTCGCCGCGGCCTTCTTGCCGGCGGCCTTGGCAATGGTGGCGGTCGGGCCGGACAGGCTGCCCTTGGGCGCCTTCTTGACCGCGATGTCGTGCTTCGGGAGCTTCTTCGAGCCGCTCACCAGGTCCTTGAAGCCCTGGCCGGCCCGGAAGCGGGGAACGGAGGTCTTCTTGACCCGCACCCGCTCACCCGTCTGCGGGTTGCGCGCATAACGGGCGGGACGGTCGACCTTCTCGAAGGACCCGAAGCCGGTGACCGAGACCCGGTCTCCCGCGACGACCGCGCGGACGACGGCGTCCAGCACCGCGTCCACGGCCTCGGCAGCCTGCTGGCGGCCGCCCATCTTGTCGGCAATCGCTTCTACGAGCTGCGCCTTGTTCACGTCTTCCCCTTCGGAGACCTTGCCAGAACGAAAGTGTTCAAGCGTTTTCGCACGTTAGGCAGATATATACCGCAAATCAAACACGAAACGGGCTAATCACCCTTGTGCCGCAACGGACTCGACGGCCTCGGGCTGTTCAGCCTTCCTCGCCGGGGATTCGCCCCTGGTCGAGGTCTGCCGTGAACCTCTCCAGACGCCTTGTCGCACCGGCGAGATCGTGCTTGGCCGCGGCCGTAATGACCAGCAGCTTCCGGGTCAGCGCCATCCGTACGCTCTCCGGGACTTGCAGTGCGCGCACTCTTTCGTGCGCTTCCTTGAGCTGGGCCGCGACTGCCGTATAGAGCTCGAGTTGGCCGTCGTTGTCCATGCACAGATTGTGCCATCTGGGGCGAGTTGTCGCCTGCGCTGGGGGGTAACTGGCGCCTGTGACGGCCATCCGGGCGGCCGCGGCGGGCGGGGTCCGGAACCTCGTCTACCCCGGCAATAACCCGCTTAACGTGGGAAGTTGAGTGCCTCGACGGCGGCGCGCCGGGTGGTACGGACGCCAAAACGGCTGTACCCCCGATCGCCTCGATCGGGGGTACAGCGGGGTCGTACGGTGGCCGAAAGTCGACTTGCCACAGCGCCGGGGAGCGGTGTCCGGCTCGGCGGCCGATCATCGGCCGGGGCCGTGGATCAGACCGGCAGGGTGCGCGGCTTGAAGACCGGGCGCTTCGCCTCGTAGGCGGCGATGTCGGACTCGTTCTGGAGGGTGATGGAGATGTCGTCCAGCCCGTTCAGCAGCCGCCAGCGGGAGTTCTCGTCCAGCTCGAAGGAGGCGGTGATCCCCTCGGCGCGCACCTCGCGGGCGACCAGGTCGACGGTCACCTCGGCCTCGGGGTCCTTCTCGGTGAGCTCCCACAGCGCGTCCACGACCTTCTGGTCCAGGACCACGGTCAGCAGACCGTTCTTCAGCGAGTTGCCGCGGAAGATGTCCGCGAAGCGGGAGGAGATCACGGTCTTGAAGCCGTAGTTCTGTAGTGCCCACACGGCGTGCTCGCGGGAGGAGCCGGTACCGAAGTCGGGGCCGGCGACCAGGACCGTGGCACCCTGGCGCTCCGGGCGGTTGAGCACGAACTCGGGGTCCTTGCGCCAGGCCTCGAACAGCCCGTCCTCGAACCCGTCGCGGGTGACCTTCTTGAGCCAGTGGGCGGGGATGATCTGGTCGGTGTCGACGTTGCTGCGGCGCAGCGGGACGGCCCGGCCGGTGTGGGTGGTGAAGGCTTCCATGATTCTCAGACTCCAGCGGGCGTGGGGGCGTCGGACAGGTCGGCCGGGGAGGCCAGGTGGCCGAGGACCGCGGTGGCCGCGGCGACCTGCGGGGAGACCAGGTGCGTGCGGCCGCCCTTGCCCTGCCTGCCCTCGAAGTTGCGGTTGGAGGTGGAGGCGGAGCGCTCGCCGGGGGCGAGCTGGTCGGGGTTCATGCCCAGGCACATCGAGCAGCCCGCGTGCCGCCATTCGGCGCCGGCCTCCTTGAAGACCACGTCCAGGCCCTCGGAGACGGCCTGGAGACCCACGCGCGCGGAGCCGGGGACGACCAGCATCCGTACGCCGTCGGCGACTTTGCGGCTCCGCAGGATCTCGGCGGCGGCGCGCAGGTCCTCGATGCGGCCGTTGGTGCACGAGCCTACGAAGACGGTGTCCACACCGATGGAGCGCAGCGGCTGTCCGGCCTCCAACCCCATGTATTCCAGGGCCTTTTCGGCGGACAGGCGCTCCGATGCGTCTTCGTACGAAGCCGGGTCGGGGACGGCGGCCGAAAGCGGCGCGCCCTGGCCGGGGTTGGTGCCCCAGGTGACGAACGGGGACAGTGCGGCGGCGTCGATGACGACCTCGGCGTCGAAGACGGCGTCGTCGTCCGAGCGCAGGGTCTTCCAGTACGCCACGGCGGCGTCCCAGTCCTCGCCCTGGGGGGCGTGCGGGCGGTCCTGGAGGTAGGCGAAGGTGGTCTCGTCGGGGGCGATCATGCCCGCGCGGGCGCCAGCCTCGATGGACATGTTGCAGATGGTCATGCGGGCCTCCATCGAGAGCTCCTCGATGGCGGTGCCGCGGTACTCCAGGATGTAGCCCTGGCCGCCGCCGGTGCCGATCCTCGCGATGATCGCCAGGATCAGGTCCTTGGCCGTGACGCCCTCGGGCAGTTCGCCCTCGACCGTGATCGCCATGGTCTTCGGGCGGGCCATCGGCAGGGTCTGGGTGGCGAGCACGTGCTCGACCTGGGAGGTGCCGATGCCGAACGCCAGCGCGCCGAAGGCGCCGTGCGTGGAGGTGTGCGAGTCACCGCAGACCACGGTGGTGCCGGGCTGGGTCAGGCCCAGCTGCGGCCCCACCACGTGGACGACGCCCTGCTCGACGTCGCCCAGCGGGTGCAGCCGCACCCCGAAGTCGGCGCAGTTCTTGCGCAGCGTCTCCAGCTGGACGCGGGAGACGGGGTCCGCGATGGGCTTGTCGATGTCGAGGGTCGGGGTGTTGTGATCCTCGGTCGCGATGGTCAGGTCGAGCCGGCGCACGGTGCGGCCACCCTTGCGCAGGCCGTCGAAGGCCTGGGGGCTGGTCACCTCGTGCAGCAGGTGCAGATCGATGAAGAGGAGGTCGGGCTCGCCCTCGGCGCGCCGGACGACGTGGTCGTCCCAGACCTTCTCCGCGAGTGTCCTACCCATCGCTTTCCCTCCGGCCGGACGCCAAGGGCGCCGGCCCAACTAGAGATCTTGAGGATGCGGCACCCGCGCCCCCTCCGGGCGTCCGCCGCCGAGCCCGCAGGTCCACGGGCCGCCATGACTTCCAGAGTGGCGTGTTCCACGGAAAATTGAACTTGCGTTTCACAGAGTGAGACGCAAGTATCGTTGCATGGACAACAGTAGCGGCGTCGGCGTTCTGGACAAGGCAGCCCTTGTCCTGAGCGCTCTGGAGTCCGGTCCGGCCACCCTCGCGGGTCTGGTCGCGTCCACCGGACTGGCACGACCCACGGCCCACCGGCTGGCCGTGGCGCTGGAACACCACCGCATGGTGGCGCGCGACATGCAGGGCCGGTTCATCCTCGGCCCGCGCCTCTCGGAACTGGCCGCGGCCGCGGGCGAGGACCGCCTGCTGGCCACCGCCGGGCCGGTGCTCACACATCTGAGGGACGTGACGGGCGAGAGCGCGCAGCTCTACCGCCGCCAGGGCGACATGCGCATCTGCGTCGCCGCGGCCGAGCGCCTGTCCGGCCTTCGGGACACCGTCCCGGTCGGTTCCACGCTCACGATGAAGGCGGGTTCGTCGGCGCAGGTCCTGATGGCCTGGGAGGAGCCGGAGCGGCTCCACCGCGGCCTCCAGGGCGCCCGCTTCACGGCGACGGCCCTGTCGGGCGTACGGCGCCGCGGCTGGGCCCAGTCGATCGGCGAGCGCGAGCCGGGCGTCGCGTCCGTCTCCGCGCCCGTGCGCGGCCCCTCCAACCGCGTGGTGGCCGCCGTCTCGGTCTCCGGCCCCATCGAGCGCCTCACCCGCCACCCCGGCCGCATGCACGCCCAGGCGGTCATCGACGCCGCCGCGCGCTTGTCCGAGGCCCTGCGCCGCTCCGGCTGACGCAAAAAACCGGAAGGGCCGGCCTCAACGCCGCGGCAGGCCCTTCCGGCAGTCGGCTCTCCCCCACCCGCCAACCCACCGCCCGGCTCCGGCCGAGACCTACGGCAGGCAGGTACCCGCCCCTCCCCAGCCCATGGGGCAGGTGCAGAAACTCCGCGGAAACGCCGAAGGGCCCTCCCGAGGGAGGGCCCTTCCGATCGCGTACCCCCGACCGGATTCGAACCGGCGCTACCGCCTTGAGAGGGCGGCGTGCTAGGCCGCTACACAACGGGGGCGTGGACACTGCGTTTCCGCAGGTCCGAGCTGGTCTACCTGGACTCGAACCAAGACTAACTGAACCAGAATCAGTCGTGCTGCCAATTACACCATAGACCAATGATGGTTTAGACCAGTCGTACCCCCGACCGGATTCGAACCGGCGCTACCGCCTTGAGAGGGCGGCGTGCTAGGCCGCTACACAACGGGGGCCTTGATCCCTGGAATGCTCCTGAGATCCGTACCCCCGACCGGATTCGAACCGGCGCTACTGCCTTGAGAGGGCAGCGTGCTAGGCCGCTACACAACGGGGGCCTGCGGATGAGATCCGCGGTGCAGATGAGCTCTGCGAGCTGGCCTACCTGGACTCGAACCAAGACTAACTGAACCAGAATCAGTCGTGCTGCCAATTACACCATAGGCCACTGAAAAGCAAGATCCTGTGGGGATCCTGTTCTAGTGTTGCAACCGCGGTTCCGGACCTTCGGCCCGCGCCCCGCGGCGCAGGAAGAACATTACCTGAAGGTGGACGGGGCTCCAAAACGAGTATCGGAGCCGAGGATCGCGGGCAGTTCGGCGAGCGAGGCGATCCGGTGCCGGCCCGCGCCGTCGTGGTCTTCGGCGTGCACGCCCGCGCGGTCGATCCAGACCGACAGCAGCCCGGCCTCGGCGGCGCCCCGCCCGTCGATCTCCGGGTGGTCGCCGACGTACGCCACCTGGTGCGGCCCGAGTTCCAGGGCCTCGCAGGCCGCGTGGAACGCCCGCGGCTCCGGCTTGGACACCCCGAGTTCGGCGGCGCACAGTACGGTCTCGAAGCGGTCGCGCACGCCGAGGGTGCGCAGCTTGCGCTCCTGGACGTGGATGCTGGAGTTGGACAGCACGGCGTGCCGGTGGCTGGCGGCGAGCGCGTCCAGGACGGGCAGCACGTCCGGGAAGAGCGTCCAGGCGGCCTCGTAGTGGCCCAGGTAGCGCTCGAACCACGCGTCGATCGCGTCGTCGGTCAGCTCCGGCCGGGCGAGGAAGTCCCGCACCCGGTCCCGCCGCTGCTCCTCGAAGGTCGCCTCCCCCGCCGAGAACCGCGCCCACTGCGCGTCGGTGATCCGCCGCCAGTGGGCCAGGGCCTCCTCCACGGTCCCGTACCCGTCCAACAGCCCCTCGGCCACCAGGTGCGCCCGCATGCCGGCCCGGTCGGCGGTCGTGTAGTCGAAGAGGGTGTCGTCGACGTCCCACAGGACCGCTCTGATCGCCATGCCACCGACGGTACCGTCCGGACCGCCGTACGGGGACGGGCCGCTTAAAGATCCGTTCCCGGCGGGCGGTGCCGAACGCCGAGGGGCGGCACCCCGGCCGGGTGCCGCCCCTCGCGCGTACCTGCGACAGCCGTATCCGTGACGGCCGTATCCGTGTCAGCGCCGCACGCTCACGCCGCCAGCTTCGCCAGCGCCGCGTCGATGCGGGCCAGGGTCGTCTCCTTGCCCAGGACCTCGAGGGACTCGAAGAGGGGCAGGCCGACCGTGCGGCCGGTGACGGCCACGCGGACCGGGGCCTGGGCCTTGCCGAGCTTGAGGCCGTGGGCCTCGCCGGCGGCCAGGACGGCCTCCTTCAGGGAGTCGGGGGAGGTCCAGTCGGCCGACTCCAGCTTCTCCCGGGCGGTGCGGAGCAGGGCGTCCGAGCCCTCCTTCATCGCCTTGGTCCAGCTCGGCTCGTCGAAGACCGGCTCGGGCAGGAACAGGAAGTCCACGTTGTCCGTGATCTCGGACAGGACCTTCAGACGCGTCTGCGCCTGCGGGGCGATCGCCTGCCACTTGGTCTCGTCGAAGTCCTCCGGGGCCCAGGGGGCGGACGGAGCCTGGAGCCAGGGGCGGCAGCGCTCGGTGAAGTCCTTCACGTCGAGCAGCCGGATGTGGTCGGCGTTGATCGCCTCGCACTTCTTCAGGTCGAAGCGGGCCGGGTTGGGGTTCACGTCCGCGATGTCGAAGGCCGCGACCATCTCCTCCACGGAGAAGATGTCCCGGTCGGCGGAGAGCGACCAGCCGAGCAGGGAGAGGTAGTTGAGCAGGCCCTCGGGCAGGAAGCCGCGCTCGCGGTAGAGGTTCAGCGACGACTGCGGGTCGCGCTTGGAGAGCTTCTTGTTGCCCTCGCCCATCACGTACGGAAGGTGGCCGAAGGACGGGATCTCCTTGGCGATGCCCAGTTCCATCAGCGCCTTGTACAGGGCGACCTGGCGCGGGGTGGAGGAGAGCAGGTCCTCGCCGCGCAGGATGTGGGTGATCTCCATGAGCGCGTCGTCGACCGGGTTGACCAGGGTGTACAGCGGGGCGCCGTTGGCGCGGACGATGCCGTAGTCCGGGACGTTCTCCGGGGTGAAGGTCAGCTCGCCACGGACCAGGTCGGTGAAGGTGATCGTCTCGTCGGGCATGCGGAAGCGGACGATCGGCGCCCGGCCCTGGGCCTTGTACTCCTCCACCTGCGCGACGGTCAGGTCGCGGCAGTGGCCGTCGTAGCCGGACGGCTTGCCGGCCGCGCGGGCGGCCTCGCGGCGGCTGTCCAGCTCCTCCTGGGAGCAGTAGCAGTGATAGGCGTGGCCGGCCTCGAGCAGCTTGTGGGCGACGTCCTGGTAGATGTCCATGCGCTGCGACTGCCGGTACGGCGCGTGCGGTCCGCCGACCTCGGGGCCCTCGTCCCAGTCGAAGCCCAGCCAGCGCATCGCGTCGAGCAGCTGGTTGTAGGACTCCTCGGAGTCGCGGGCCGCGTCGGTGTCCTCGATGCGGAAGACCAGAGTGCCCTGGTGATGCCGGGCGAACGCCCAGTTGAACAGGGCGGTGCGAACCAGCCCCACATGGGGGTTACCGGTGGGCGACGGGCAGAAACGGACGCGTACGGGGGAACCGGATGCGCTAGCCACGCTTGACAACCTTGTTGGTGAGAGTGCCGATGCCTTCGATGGTGACGGCGACCTCGTCGCCGACGTTGAGGGGGCCGACCCCAGCCGGGGTGCCCGTGAGGATCACGTCGCCGGGGAGCAGCGTCATGGCCTCGGAGATGTTGACGATCAGATCCTCGATCGGGTGGATCATCTCGCTGGTGCGGCCCAGCTGCCGCTGCTCGCCGTTGACGGTGAGCTGGATGGTCAGGTCGGCCGCGGCGGTGAGGTCGATGTCCGTCTCCACCCAGGGGCCGAGCGGGCAGGAGGTGTCGAAGCCCTTGGCCCTGGCCCACTGCTTCTCGCGCCGCTGCACGTCGCGGGCGGTGACGTCGTTGGCGCAGGTGTAGCCGAAGATCACGTCCTTGACACGCTCGCGCGGGACCTCGCGGCACATGCGGCCGATGACCACGGCCAGCTCGGCCTCGTGGTGCAGCTCCTGGGAGAAGGAGGGGTACTGGATCGGGTCGCCGGGGCCGATCACCGAGGTGGACGGCTTGAAGAAGGCGAACGGCGCGTCGGGCACCTCGTTGCCGAGTTCGCGTGCGTGCTCGGCGTAGTTGCGGCCGAAGGCCACGACCTTGTTGGGGAGCACCGGCGGCAGCAGCCGTACCTTGCTCAGCGGCACCCGGGTACCGGAAAGCTCGAAGTCCGCGAACGGGATGCCCTTGATGATGTCGAGGACGAGTTCGTCCGGCTTGTCGCCCTCGACCGCGCCGAAGGCGACGTTCCCGTCGATGGAGAACCTGGCGATGCGCACGGGTTGCTTGGCCCCTTGACTGAAGCGGCTGGAGTCTGACGCTCCAGGCTAACGCGGCCGGGACCCCGGACCTCGCAGCATTACGGCGCACGGGGCACGAAGGAGGGGCGCCCCGCGTGCGGGACGCCCCTGGGTCCCCGTCCGCGGACAGGGTGCGTGCTACTCCGCGACGGCGGCCGCGACGGGCACCTCCATGAGGACGGTGCGCCGGGGGTTGGCGGTGTGCTCGGGAAGGGAGACGGAGTGCTCCGGCTGCTCCGGCGTCGGCAGCGCGTCGGCTCCTTCGAGGTGCATCAGCGTCGTGCGCCGGGGGTTGGCTATGGTGCGGAACATCATCGTCGTCTTCACGGTTGTACGAGACCTTGTCGTCTTCGGGCACCGGGAGGTCCGCATGACCCCCGCGCGGGCGCCGGTTGTCGGATTTGCCATCCCTGTAAAGCCTCAGGCTAAACATTCAATTCCCGGCCGAAGGTGTGAAGAGCCCGTGATGTCGGTGTGAGTTTGCTCACGAACACCTCGACAATCCAGACAATTCATGAGCGCTTTACCTGCCGCCGAATCGGACATTGGGCCACTGAAGCCATCATTCCGCTCCCGATCATGGCGACTGGGACACCTCAAGTGACTCGCGGGTACGTAGCGAAATGTCCCCTATACGGGAGATCACTTTCCACGTCAGGTAATCCGTCACTCACGGGCTGTCACGGAGGTCACAGCCTGGTCCACATGCCTTGTTGGAGATCCGGCACTGTGCTGGAATGCCACGGACCGCCGCAGGATCGAGCCGGCGCGCAGGGGGCGCAACGCAGCGCCGAGTGGCGGCGAGAAGGGGGAACCAGCGCCGGTCACTCACGACCATCCGGGAAGTGTGTTCAGGGCGCTTCCCACAACGCCGACACCGTCCTTCCGCTCGCGCGGAGGGGCGCCTGGTCCAGAGGTTGCGACGCTAGTGCAGGGACGTTTCAAGAGGGATGGCAGCGCTTCGGCGGAGCCGGAGCCGCACGGCGGGACTGGCCCCATGGCCGTCAGCTCCTCGCCCCAGCACGCCCAGAACCCGGCCCCGGCCGGCGACGGCGCAGAGCGCCCCGGACGCTCGGGCACGACCGGCCGGGCGGGTGCGTCGGCGTCGTCGAGTCAGGCTCCGGCGGCCAAGCAGACCGGGAGCCAGGGTCCGTCGGGGCCCGGCTCGCGCATGGCCCTGCGCAACTGGCGCATCTCCACGCGTCTGGTGTCACTGCTCGCCCTGCCCGTGGTCGCGGCGACCTCGCTGGGCGGGATGCGCATCAGCCAGAGCATGGACGACATCCAGCAGCTCGACAATATGAAGCTGCTGACGGACATGACCAAGCAGGCCACCGAACTGGCCGCCGCGCTCCAGGATGAGCGCGACCAGTCCGCCGGCCCGATGGCGCAGCACTCCAGCGCGGCCGAGATCACCGTCAAGGGCCCCCGGGACAAGACCGACCGGGCCAGGGACAACTTCGTCTCCGCGTCCGAGGAGATCGACGCCGCCAGCAAGAACGGCAACCTCCTGGGTGTACGCGACACCCTCGTCGGCCTGGCGAGCGACCTCAACGGCCTCACCAAGATCCGCAAGGACGCGTACCAGTCCAAGGACAACTCGGCCCGGACGGTCGAGAGCTACCACCGGCTCATCACCGAGTTGCTCGCCCTCTCCCAGGACATGGCCGAGGCGACCAGCAACCCGCAGATGATCCAGCGCACGCGCGCCCTGGCCGCCTTCTCCTCCGCCAAGGAGTACGCCTCCGTCCAGCGCGCCGTCATCGCCGCCGCCCTGCCGGCCAACAACACCAGCGCCGGCGAGCTCTCGGAGAACGACCGCCTCTACGCCCAGCAGGCGCTGGAGAGCCAGATCTCCGACCTCAACAGCTTCCGCAACATCTACGGGGACGGCTCCGAGGAGCTCATCAAGCCCATCGTGGAGGGCAACCCGACGATCCTCAACGCGGACACCTACGCCAAGCGGGTCCTGGACCGCCCCGAGGGCCTGGGGCAGGCGCCCAAGCGCTCCTACCGCGACTGGGTCGACGACAGCTCCACCAAGATCGGGCAGATGAAGAACATCGAGCACACGCTGCTCGAGGAGATGGAGCAGAAGGCCCGCGAGCTGCGCAGGGCCACCGAGTACGACGCCATCGTCTCCGGTGTGCTGATCCTGCTCGTGCTCGGCGTGTCGCTGGTCGGCGCCTTCGTCGTGGCCCGCTCCATGATCCGCTCGCTGCACCGGCTCCAGGAGACCGCCACCAAGGTCGCCCAGGACCGCCTGCCCGAGCTGGTCCGGCAGCTGTCGGAGTCCGACCCGCAGGACGTGGACACGTCCGTGGAGTCGGTCGGTGTGCACTCCCGGGACGAGATCGGCCAGGTGGCCGCGGCCTTCGACGACGTGCACCGCGAGGCGGTCCGCCTCGCCGCCGAGCAGGCCCTGCTGCGCGGCAACGTCAACGCGATGTTCACCAACCTCTCGCGCCGCTCCCAGGGTCTGATCCAGCGCCAGCTGTCGCTGATCTCCGAGCTCGAGTCCCGCGAGGCCGACCCGGACCAGCTGTCCTCGCTGTTCAAGCTCGACCACCTCGCCACGCGCATGCGCCGTAACGGTGAGAACCTCCTCGTCCTCGCCGGTGAGGAGCCCGGCCGCCGCTGGACCCGTCCGGTCCCGCTGGTCGACGTGCTCCGCGCCGCCGCGTCCGAGGTGGAGCAGTACGAGCGCATCGAGCTGACCTCGGTGCCGGGCACCGAGGTCGCCGGCCGGGTCGTCAACGACCTCGTGCACCTGCTCGCCGAGCTGCTGGAGAACGCGACCTCGTTCTCCTCGCCGCAGACCAAGGTCAAGGTCACCGGTCACGCGCTGCCGGACGGCCGGGTGCTGATCGAGATCCACGACACCGGTATCGGTCTGTCCCCGGAGGACCTCGCCGCGATCAACGAGCGGCTCGCCTCGCCGCCCACCGTGGACGTGTCGGTCTCCCGCCGCATGGGCCTCTTCGTGGTCGGTCGTCTGTCCCAGCGCCACGGCATCCGCATCCAGCTTCGCCCCTCCGACTCCGGTGGTACTACGGCTCTGGTCATGCTGCCCGTCGACGTCGCCCAGGGCGGCAAGAAGCCGGGCGCGGGCAAGCCCGGCGGCCCGTCCGCGAGTGGTCCGGCGGCCGCTGCCGCCGCCGCCGGCGCCGGCGCCGCAGCGGCCCGCCGGCAGAGCGGTCAGCAGGGCGGCGGAGCCCTCGGTGCGGGCGGTCAGCAGGGCGGGGCAGGCCGGCTCGGTGCCGGAGCCGCTCCCCGCGGCCAGGTCGGTGGCGGCCAGGGTCCGCGGGCCGCGCTGCCCGGTGCCGGCCGCCAGGGCGGTCCGAACGGACCGCGCGGCCAGCAGGGTCCGGGGCAGCCGCAGCAGGGCCGCCCGGCCGCGTCGGGCATGGCCGGCGGCTTCGGCGGGCCGCAGGGTCCCGGTGCGGGCGCTCCGCAGGGCTTCGGCGACGGACACCGCCAGGACGCCTTCGGCAGCGCACGCGGTGGCGTGCCCCCGCAGCGCGGAAACGGCGGAGAGACGGGCCGGCAGCCGCAGCTGCCGCCGCGCAGTGGCGCGCGGGCCGAGCTGCCGGGCGGCAACGGGCCGTCCCGTACGCCGGGTTGGGGCGACGAGAACGCTCAGGGCCGGGCCGCTCTGGACGCGCCGCGCGGCCACGACGAGCAGGACCCGTCGCAGACCTCCCGGATGCCGCGGATCGACGACCATCAGGGACCCGGCCCGACGGCCGAGATACCCCGGTTCGACGACCGTCAGGGACCGGGCTCCGCAGCGGATACCTCGGCGATCCCCCGCCCCGACTTCAACGCTCCCCACCCGGGCGCCAACGAGGGCCAGAACACGGGCCAGTTCGTCCGCCCGGACGTCTACGGCCAGGGCGGGCAGAACAACCCCGCCGACACGGGCCGGTTCGCCGCCCAGCAGGGATACGACAACGGCTCCACAGGCCAGTTCGCCGCCCAGCAGGGATACGACAACGCCTCCACAGGCCAGTTCGCCGCCCAGCAGGGATACGACAACGCCTCCACAGGCCAGTTCGCCCAGCCCGGACACGACAACGGCTCCACCGGCCAGTTCGCCGCCCAGCAGGGGTACGACAACGGCTCCACGGGCCAGTTCACCCAGCCCGGACACGACAACGGCGCGCCCGGCCGCAACGCCCACCCGGGCGGCGCCGCCGACTTCGGCGGCCTGCGCGGTCCGGCCGCCCAGCGGCCCCAGCAGCGTCCCGCCCGCCCGGAACCGGGCAACGCGGCTGCCCCGGAGCAGCGGCCGGACGACGCCTGGGCCCTGCCGCCGGCCCCGGGTCCCGGCGACGGCCGTACGCCGCTGTTCGACACCCTGGAGACCAACTGGTTCCGCGGTGACCGGCATCAGCAGAGCAGCGAACCGGCTCCGGCCTCGCCGCCGCAGCAACAGCAACAGCCGCAGACTCCTGCGGCCCCCCAGCGTCCCGCCGCCTCCGCCTGGCGCACCTCGCCGAACGACGACCTCGTACGGCAGGCCGAGCGTGTCAGGCAGCCGGCTGCGGGCGGTGTCACCACCTCCGGCCTGCCGCGCCGGGTGCCCCGGGCCAACCTCGTCCCGGGCACGGCTCAGCAGCAACAGCACCAGAGCGGTCCGCAGGTCTCGCGTTCGCCTGACGACGTACGCGGCCGGCTGACCAATCTCCGTCGGGGCATCGCACAGGGCCGTCAGGCCGGCACAGGTCAGACGGGCAGTTTCCCGAGCCCCACTCACCAGCAGGAGCGTTAGTTGAGTCCGATGAGCCAGGCGGCACAGAACCTGAACTGGTTGATCACCAACTTCGTGGACAACACCCCCGGGGTGTCCCACACCGTCGTGGTGTCCGCCGACGGACTCCTACTGGCGATGTCCGAAGGGTTCCCCCGCGACCGCGCCGACCAGCTCGCGGCCGTCGCCTCCGGTCTGACCTCGCTGACCGCGGGTGCCTCCCGGATCTTCGAGGGCGGCAGCGTGTCGCAGACGGTCGTCGAGATGGAGCGCGGCTTCCTCTTCCTGATGTCCGTCTCGGACGGGTCGTCCCTGGCGGTTCTGGCCCACCCCGAGTGCGACATCGGCCTCGTCGGCTACGAAATGGCGCTGCTCGTCGACCGCGCGGGGGCGGTCCTCACACCCGACCTGCGCGCCGAACTACAGGGCAGTCTGCTGCACTGACCGGCTCCGGCACCATCCATCTCACCAAATCACCGTCCGGCCGCCACAATCCCCCCACCGGCCCCGTCAGACGGCTTGACTGACCGACTTGCTGTCCCGCCCGGAGGATTCATGACCCCGCCCCCCGCCTCTCATGATCCGTACGCTGAGCCGTACGGGGATGAGGGCGACCAGCCGCTGGTACGTCCCTATGCGATGACCGGCGGCCGGACCCGGCCGCGCTACCAGCTCGCCATCGAGGCACTGATCAGTACGACGGCCGACCCGGCAGCGCTGATGGGACTGCTCCCGGAGCACCAGCGGATCTGCCACCTGTGCCGCGAGGTGAAATCCGTGGCCGAGGTCTCGGCGCTCCTCGCCATGCCGCTGGGCGTGGCCAGGATCCTCGTAGCGGACCTCGCGGAGGCCGGCCTGGTGGCCATCCACCAGCCGGGCGGGGACGAGAACAACGGTGGCGCACCGGCTGTGACGCTGCTCGAAAGGGTGCTCAGTGGACTTCGCAAGCTCTGACGCGGGCCGGGCGACCACCTCCGCGAAGATCGTGGTGGCGGGCGGCTTCGGCGTGGGCAAGACCACGTTCGTGGGTGCCGTCTCGGAGATCAACCCGCTGCGCACGGAGGCCGTGATGACGTCCGCTTCGGCGGGCATCGACGACCTCACCCACACCGGGGACAAGACCACCACCACGGTGGCCATGGACTTCGGCCGCATCACGCTCGACCAGGACCTGATCCTCTACCTGTTCGGCACCCCCGGACAGGACCGCTTCTGGTTCATGTGGGACGACCTCGTCCGCGGCGCCATCGGCGCCGTCGTACTCGTCGACACCCGCAGGCTCGCCGACTGCTTCCCCGCCGTCGACTACTTCGAGAACAGCGGACTGCCCTTCGTCATCGCCCTCAACGGCTTCGACGGCCAGCAGCCCTACACCCCCGACGAAGTCCGCGAAGCACTCCAGATCGGCCCCGACGCACCCATCATCATCACCGACGCCCGCCACCGCGCCGACGCCAAATCCACCCTCATCACCCTGGTGGAACACGCCCTCATGGCCCGGCTGAGGTAGCCGAAGCACTACGAGTAGCCCCCAAGTCGGCAGCGCCATACGACAGTTGCCGTAGATGCACCGGAGCCGGCTGTGTCCTTTGACACGGTCGGCCCCGGTGTTCATAACGTTTCGGCAGAGGAATCGCGTGGTATGGCCACGCGTCGCGCACATACGGTGCCGCTGTGCGCACATTCCCCCGGTTTTTTGCCGGGGCTAGCTGTTTATGACCGTTTTATGTGGGACTTGCGTCACGTGGAACCACCCGTTTCCACTGTTTGGAAGAGCGCATGTTGACGTGCTGGAATGCCTGAACTACCCAATGGTCAAAGACGTACTCACCGGTAGTGGCCGCCTATGGCGGACAGGGTTCTGAGACACCGCGGCACAACGTAGGTGCCGACCGCCGAGAGGTTGTTGGTCGAGTGAGGCGAAGCAAGAACGGCCCCGAGCCGTCGGCCCGGGGCAATTTCACCCCGCCGCCGCGCGGTGCGGCGCCCGCGCACGTGCCCGGTTCGGAGCCGACGGCCGCGCCCACCCCGAGCGGTGGCCGTTTCTCCCCGCGCAACTGGCGGGTGCCGACCCGGCTGAACGCCATCCTGCTCCTGCCCGTGCTGGTCGGCCTGGTCATGGGCGGTTTCCAGGTCAACAGCTCGATCAACACCTGGCAGAACGCGCAGGACGCCGAGCACACCGCGCGTCTGGTGCGGGCCTCGCTGGCCTACGCCGACGCGCTCTATCACGAGCGCGACGTCAGCACGGCCCCCCTGCTCCAGGGCAAGGGCCAGAACGACCCGACCGTCACCGAGGCACGCAAGGTCACCGACAAGGCCGCCGACGCCTTCGACCGGGCCGCGCAGTCCATGCCGCACAAGGCCGGGCTGGATCGCCGGCTCAAGCTGTTCCGCGACGCCGAGCCCGAGCTGCAGAAGCTGCGCGCCGCTTCGTTCAGCTCCAAGCTGCCTGGCGTGCAGACCGAGGAGGGCTACGTCAAGGTCGCCCACCCGCTGATGGAGTTCGCCAACGAACTCGGCCTGGGCACCGGCAACATCACCTCCTACGGCCGTACCGTCTACGCCATCTCGCTGACCAAGGCCGCGCTGTCGCTGGAGCGCTCGATCGGCATGCACCTGCTGATCAAGCCCGGCCCCGACGCCACCAGCCTGGCCGGCCAGCGCGTCGCCCTGTCCTCCTACGCCTACCTCGAGGGCATCGCCGTCGAGGAGTACATCGGCGGCGGCACCCAGGAGGACGCGGACAAGCTGGACGCGCTGAAGAGGGAGATCCAGGCCAACGCCGCGACCATGGCCCAGCAGGCCAAGGCCAAGGACCCGAACTACGTGGCCCCGCCGCAGGATCCGACCCAGATGGTCACCGCGCTGGCCACGCTGAGCGGCACGGACCCGGCCGAGCGCGCGGCCCTGGCGCAGAAGGGCATCACGCCCGAGAACTGGTGGGCGGTCAACACCCTCAAGTTCGACGCCTACGGCAAGATCGAGTCGGACATGGCCGACACCGCGGTGAACGAGGCGGCCTCGATCGCCGACAACGCCAAGCAGTCGACGTTCATCACCGGCGCGATCGTCCTGATCGCCCTGCTCGCCGCCTTCATCCTGGCCGCAATGGTGGCCCGCCAGATGAGCCGCTCGATGCGCCGGCTGCGCAACGCCGCCTTCGGCATCGCCGAGCAGCGCCTGCCGATGCTGGTCGACCAGCTCTCGCGCACCGACCCCGGCCGCGTCGACACCCGGGTCGCGCCGATCCCGATCACCTCGACCGACGAGATCGGCGAGGTCGCCCGCGCCTTCGACCAGGTGCACCGCGAGGCCGTCCGGCTCGCCTCCGAACAGGCCCTGCTGCGGGGCAACATCAACGCGATCTTCACCAACCTCTCGCGCCGCAACCAGTCGCTGATCGAGGGTCAGCTGACCCTGATCACCGACCTGGAGAACAACGAGGCCGACCCGGACCAGTTGGAGAACCTCTTCCGCCTGGACCACCTGGCGACCCGTATGCGCCGCAACGGCGAGAACCTCCTCGTCCTCGCCGGCGAGGAGCCCGGCCGCCGCTGGGACCAGCCGGTCCCGCTGGTCGACGTGCTGCGTGCCGCCTCCTCCGAGGTGGAGCAGTACGAGCGCATCGAGCTCTCCGGCGTACCCGAGGCCGAGATCCACGGCCGCGCCGTGACCGACCTCGTGCACCTGCTGGCCGAGCTGCTGGAGAACGCCACCACCTTCTCCTCGCCGCAGACCAAGGTCCGGGTCACCGCGACCCGGCTGCCCGACGGCCGGATCATGGTCGAGATCCACGACAAGGGCATCGGCCTGACCGCCGAGGACTTCGCGGACATCAACCACAAGCTGGCCAACCCGCCCACCGTGGACGCCGCGATCTCCCAGCGCATGGGCCTGTTCGTGGTCGGCCGCCTCGCCGACCGGCACGGCATCCGCGTCCAGCTGCGCCCCTCCGGCGAGCAGGCCGGCACCACCTCGCTGGTCATGCTGCCGGACGCGATCACCCACGGCGGTGGCGGCGAGCAGGCGCTGGACCGCGACGACTTCACCGTCTCGCAGATCATCCCGGAGCAGGAGATCCCGGGCGAGAACTTCGGGGCTCTCCCGCCGATGCGCACCGCCGCGGAGCTCGGCTTCGACGACAGCCGGTACGCCGATGCCCCGGACGGCTCCCAGGAGCTGGACCCCGTCGGCCGCTCCCTCAAGCGCGAGGAGCGCCGCGCCGCCCTGGAGGCCCAGACGCACGACCGGCCGGCGGGCTCGGAGACGGCCGAACCGGCCGGGTACCCCGACGAGCTCACCGGGCAGCAGCAGCCGTACGACACCGGCCGGATGCCCTTCCCGGAGCAGGGCGGGTACGACCCGCAGGCGCCGTACGAGGAACCGCAGCACTCTGCGTACGACCCGCAACAGACGGCGTACGACGAGCAGGGCCGGCCGACGTACGACGAGGGGTACTACGCGCCGAACGGCGGTATGCCGCAGGGCGATGCCCACTCGTCCAACGGCGGCTACCCCGACCCCGGCTATGCGGAGCCCGGACAGCAGGAGCCCGCGTCGGCGCACGCCGCGGCGCCGGAGGCGTTCGCCGGCTTCCAGGAGCAGTCCTACCAGGACAACTGGCCGCAGCCGGACGGATACCAGAACGGCTACCCGGACCAGTACGCTCCGGAAGCGGAATCCACGCAGGCCGCTGACGGAACCGAGGCGGACCACGTAGGCTTCGAGCGTCCTGGACCGGCCCCCTCCGCCGCCCACGAGCTGACCGACGCCGGGCTGCCCCGTCGCGGATCCGTCGCGAGCGGTTCGAACGGCGCGGGTCCCCTGGACCAGGAAGCACCGACCCAAACTTCGGAGAGCGACGGCGACGCCTGGCGTTCGGCGAACGACAATCGCTGGCAGCAGGCCTCGCAGCTCCGCAAGCCCAAGGCAGGCGGAGTGACCTCCTCCGGACTGCCGCGGCGTGTGCCCAAGGCCAACCTGGTCGAAGGCACCGCGGAATCAACCCCGCAGGGAGGCCCACAGGTCTCCCGCGCCCCCGAGGACATCCGGGGCAGGCTGAGCAACCTGCGCCGGGGCGTCCAACGAGGACGCAGCGCAGGAATTGACAAGAACGGCCAGGCCACAAGGAATGAACACAGTGGTCCTGACAGCACCTACAACCAGGAGCGTTAGTGTGAGCCCGATGAGCCAGGCGGCACAGAACCTGAACTGGTTGATCACCAACTTCGTGGACAACACCCCCGGGGTGTCCCACACCGTGGTGGTCTCCGCCGACGGACTCCTTCTGGCGATGTCCGAAGGCTTCCCCCGCGACCGCGCCGACCAGCTCGCGGCCGTCGCCTCCGGTCTGACCTCGCTGACCGCCGGTGCCTCGCGCATCTTCGAGGGCGGCAGCGTGAACCAGACGGTTGTGGAGATGGAGCGGGGATTCCTCTTCATCATGTCCATTTCCGACGGTTCTTCGCTCGCGGTCCTCGCACACCCCGATGCGGACATCGGCCTCATCGGGTACGAGATGGCCCTTCTGGTGGACCGTGCGGGCACGGTCCTGACCCCGGATCTCCGTGCGGAACTCCAGGGGAGCCTTCTCAACTAACAGACAGCCGGTGCGTTTTGGCGTCCCGGAGCCGTAAGGTTTCGGGACGCGGCTTCCACCCGTTGGATGCCCGGCACAGTCGGAGGAGGAGAGAACGTGGCAACACCCCCAGGCGGTTCGTCTTCGGGTAACTGGTCGCATGGCCCTGCCCAGGGCCCGAACGACGGTTCGGCGAATCCGTACGGCTTCCCCTCCACCCCCCACTACCGGCAGCCATACGCGCCGCAGGGACCCGGTCCGTCACCGTACGACCAGCCGCCCGCGCCGCGCATCCAGCCGGTCCAGCCCCAGCGACGCACCCCTGAACCAGCGCCCGCGGGGGCGTCGAACAACCCCCTGGTGCGCCCGTACGCCATGACGGGCGGCCGCACCAGGCCGCGGTACCAGCTCGCCATAGAGGCACTGGTGCACACCACCGCGCAGCCGCACCAGATGCAGGGCCAGCTGCCCGAACATCAGCGGATCTGCCATCTGTGCCGCGAGATCAAATCGGTGGCCGAGATCTCGGCCCTGCTTTCGATCCCTCTCGGCGTGGCCAGGATCCTCGTCGCCGACTTGGCGGAGGCGGGCCTGGTCGCCATCCATCAGCCCGGCGGCAACGAGAACGCCGGTGGCCAGCCAGACGTGACACTGCTCGAAAGGGTGCTCAGTGGACTTCGCAAGCTCTAGCGGCGGTCCTTCCCGCTCCACCACCTCCGCGAAGATTGTGGTGGCGGGCGGCTTCGGCGTGGGCAAGACCACGTTCGTAGGTGCCGTCTCGGAGATCAACCCGCTGCGCACGGAGGCCGTGATGACGTCCGCTTCGGCGGGCATCGACGACCTCACCCACACCGGGGACAAGACCACCACCACGGTGGCCATGGACTTCGGCCGCATCACGCTCGACCAGGACCTGATCCTCTACCTGTTCGGCACCCCCGGACAGGACCGCTTCTGGTTCATGTGGGACGACCTCGTCCGCGGCGCCATCGGCGCCGTCGTACTCGTCGACACCCGCAGGCTCGCCGACTGCTTCCCCGCCGTCGACTACTTCGAGAACAGCGGACTGCCCTTCGTCATCGCCCTCAACGGCTTCGACGGCCAGCAGCCCTACACCCCCGACGAAGTCCGCGAAGCACTCCAGATCGGCCCCGACGCACCCATCATCATCACCGACGCCCGCCACCGCGCCGACGCCAAATCCACCCTCATCACCCTGGTGGAACACGCCCTCATGGCCCGGCTCCGCTAGCACTCGGGACAAAAAGCAGGCGGCCCTCCCCCATGGGAAGGGCCGCCTGCTTTTTTGCCGGCCCAAGAGGCTCGACCACAGCACGAGTACGACGCGAGCACGACGGAAGAGGGCCCCTCCAAGCGGAGGGGCCCTCTTCCGTCGTGGGCAGCCGGCTCGACCGGCGGCCGGTCTAGCCGTGCCAGCTGTGCGGGGCGCGGAAGCCGTTCTCGCGCTCCAGTCGGCGCCAGCCGGCCTTGGCGCGGCCGCGGTGGGCCGGGGTCGTGTCGGCGGGGCGGGCCGCGGCGCGGGCCAGGAGGATGGCCGTGATGGCGGCGACCTCCTCGGGCTCGGCGTGGCCCTTCTCGACGCGGATGTCTACGTTGTCCATGGGTGTCAGTCTCCGTGGCTGAGGGGTCCGCGGAATGACCGCGGCGAGTCCGCTGGGTTACTGCGGAGGGTTGCCGTGCTTGCGGGAGGGCAGGTCGGCGTGCTTCGCGTGCAGCATCGCCAGGGACTTGACCAGGACCTCGCGGGTGTCCGCCGGGTCGATGACGTCGTCCACCAGACCGCGCTCGGCCGCGTAGTAGGGGTGCATCAGCTCGGCCTTGTACTCCTTGACCATCTTCTGCCGCATGGCCTCGGGGTCCTCGGCCCCGGCGATCTGGCGGCGGAAGATGACGTTGGCCGCGCCCTCGGCGCCCATCACGGCGATCTCGTTCGTCGGCCAGGCGTAGGTGAGGTCGGCCCCGATCGACTGGCTGTCCATGACGATGTAGGCACCTCCGTACGCCTTGCGCAGGATCAGCGAGATCCTCGGCACGGTGGCGTTGCAGTAGGCGTAGAGCAGCTTGGCGCCGTGCCTGATGATTCCACCGTGCTCCTGATCGACGCCGGGCAGGAAGCCGGGTACGTCCAAAAGAGTGACGATGGGGATGTTGAAGGCATCGCACATCTGCACGAAGCGGGCGGCCTTCTCGCTTGCCTCGATGTCCAGGACACCCGCCAGGACCTGGGGCTGGTTGGCGATGATGCCGACGACCTGACCGTCCAGACGGGCCAGCGCGCAGATGATGTTCCGCGCCCAGCGCTCGTGGACCTCCAGGTACTCGCCGTCGTCGACGATCTCCTCGATGACCTTGACCATGTCGTAGGGCCGGTTGCCGTCGGCCGGGACCAGGTCGAGCAGGACCTCGGAGCGGCGGTCGACCGGGTCGGCCGACTCCACCCGCGGCGGGTTCTCCCGGTTGTTCTGCGGGAGCAGCGACAGGAGGTAGCGCACCTCGGCGATGCACGTCTCCTCGTCGTCGTAGGCGAAGTGGCACACACCGGAGGTCTCGGCGTGCACGTCCGCGCCGCCCAGGCCGTTCTGGGTGATCTCCTCGCCGGTGACCGCCTTGACCACGTCCGGGCCGGTGATGAACATCTGCGAGGTCTCGCGGACCATGAACACGAAGTCCGTGAGCGCGGGGCTGTAGGCGGCGCCGCCGGCGCACGGGCCGAGCATCACGCTGATCTGCGGGATGACCCCGGAGGCCTTGGTGTTGCGCTGGAAGATGCCGCCGTAGCCGGCCAGGGCGGAGACGCCCTCCTGGATCCGGGCGCCGGCGCCGTCGTTGAGGGAGACCAGCGGGGCACCGGCCGCGATGGCCATGTCCATGATCTTGTGGATCTTCTTGGCGTGGGCCTCGCCCAGCGCGCCGCCGAAGATGCGGAAGTCGTGGGCGTAGACGAAGACCGTCCGGCCCTCCACCGTGCCCCAGCCGGTGATCACACCGTCGGTGTACGGCTTCTTGGCCTCGAGACCGAACCCGCTCGCCCGGTGCCGGCGCAGCTGCTCGACCTCCTGGAAGGAGTCCGGGTCCAGGAGCAGTTCGATCCGCTCCCGCGCGGTCAGCTTGCCCTTGGCGTGCTGTGCCGCGGTCGCCTTCTCGCTGGGGCCCGCCACCGCCTGCGCACGGATCCCGTGCAGCTCGGCGACCCGCCCACGCGCGTCCGCCGGATCACCCGTCGTCTCTTCCAAAACGGTCATGTAGCGACCTTACGAAGGACACCTGGGAAACCGGGCCGTTGACTCCGTACAGTCTCCGACCCGTTTTCCTGGTGCCACTGAACAGAACCATGACGGCTTGCAGCCCTTCCGACTGTTCAGAGGGCTTCCGCGTTGTGGGGATGCCACAAAGTCACGGCATGGGAGTCTGCTCACATTCGGATCGGGCACATGCCCTCGCTGGAGTGACGCGCAGACCCGGACGGCGGCGGGCTCGCACAGAGCGTAGCCGCCGTCCGGGGGTGCGACGGCGGCGGGTCAGCAGCCGCCGCAGTTGTAGTACAGGACGTCCCAGTGGTTGCCCTCGTCGGCGTAGATGTTGCCGGAGCCCGACTGGTACTGGGGGGCGCCGTCGCCGCGCAGGCCGATGTAGGCGAAGTAGTTCTTGATGTAGTTGGTCACGCAGGTGTTCTTGCCGTAGTCGAGCTTGTAGCCGTTCCAGTGGGAGTAGGTGCCGGAGGCGTGACCGGTCTCGGTGCCGCCGGTGATGTTGAGGGCGCAGCCGCTGGCCCGCTTGAGGGTCTGGGCCCCTTGTGCAGTGGCGAGGTTGAGCTGGTCGAAGGACGTGCAGGTCGAGACGTTGCGGTTGGAGCAGTTGCCGGACGAGGACCAGGTGATGCCCACGTCGCGGAACATCTGGGTCGCGGTGGCGTGGCTGATCTTGGTGGCGGCGGAGGCCTCGGTGGCCGTGCCGATGACCGCGACGCCGGGGGCGACGACCAGGGCGAGGGCGGTGACTGCCGCGCGGGCCTTGGTGAGCTTGCTGACCTTCGTGGTCTTCATTGGGGGAACCTTTCCTGCTGTCGGCCGTGCGTCCTGTGGGGCGGCTGTGCAGGTGGTGCAGGGAGATAGTGCCCGAGGTCTACGCGCGTCCGCCAGAGGGCGTAAACGATAACCGTGCGCGATCCGGCAAACACGTGCCGGATGATGTTGAAAGTCGAACGGAATAGGTCTACGGTCGTACTCGTTCACCTCGTTGAATCTTCAACTTACTCGGCGCTCTGTCTCCGCGCCGAGCGACCTACCGTCCTCAAGGAGCACCTCATGGGCATCTTCGGCCGCAAGAACGACACCGCCGACACCACCACCGCCGCCCCGGCCGCCGTGAACCCGGACCTGGCCGCGCTCACCGGCGACTACTCGATCGACCCGTCCCACACCACGCTCGGCTTCGTCGCGCGGCACGCCATGGTCACGAACGTCAAGGGCAAGTTCAACGACTTCACCGGCAGCCTGCACCTGGACGGCACCGACCCCGCCGCTTCCACCGCGTCCATCGACGTCAAGATGGAGAGCATCGACACGGGCTCCGCGGACCGCGACGGCCACCTGAAGAGCGCGGACTTCTTCAAGACCGAGGAGTTCCCGCAGATGACCTTCCGCTCCACCAAGGCGGAGGCCGTGGGCGGCGACGACTACCGCATCACCGGCGACCTGACCATCCTCGGCGTGACCAAGCCGCTCACCATCGAGCTGGAGTTCAACGGCGCCGCCAAGGACCCGTTCGGCAACGAGCGCGTCGGCTTCGAGGGCAAGGCCGAGATCCTGCGCTCGGAGTGGGGCCTGACCTGGAACGCGGCCCTGGAGACCGGTGGCGTCCTGGTCTCCGACAAGATCAAGCTTAACTTCGACATCTCGGCCGTCAAGAACGCCTGAGCCGGGCTCAGAAGCCGCCCCCGAAGTCGCCGCCTCCCCCACCGAAGTCGCCTCCCCCGCCGTCGCCGAAGCCACCGCTGAAGTCACCCGGGTCGAAGTCCGCGCCCGACAGGTCGCCGCCCTGGTAGGCGCCGAAGTCGCCGTAGCCGGTGCCGTAGCCGGCCGCGTACGACGGGGTGGCCATCATGCTGCCGAGCAGCGTGCCGACCAGGAGGCCGGGCAGGAGGCCGCCGCCGAAGTAGCCGCCCGCCCAGGGACCGTACGCGGGGCCGGCGTCCCAGTAGGGGCGTCGGCCCCCGTCGGTGTCGACCTCGCGGACGTGCGGGTCGCGGCCGTCGGCCAGACGGGCCTGGTCGGCGGCGCACACCGGGACCTGACGGGGCGACCCGCCCGGGGGCGTCCAGGTGGCATCGGTCACCGAGGGACCGTGGCGCGGGTCGAAGAAGCAGGGCGGCCGGCGCTCGGGCAGTGGACGGCCCTCGCGGCGCGCGGCGAGCTGGGCGAGCGAGAACCGCCCGTCCTCCAGAGCCTGGGTCACCGCCCGCACGTCCTCCGGCCTGCGGGCGTCGGCCATGTACTGCTTGGCCTGCTCATAGGCGTCCAGCGCGCGCTCGTAGTCCGCGCGCATGGCATCGTCCGCGCCGACCTCCGCGGGATGGAAGTCGAGGCGGTCCAGCTCCTCGCCGAAGGCGGTGATGTCCTCGTCGACGACGACCCGCAGCTTCTCCAGCGCGGCCCGCTGCTCCGCCTCCTGACGGCTCCTGCCGCGCCGGACCAGGGCGTACGCGCCCACACCGCCCGCCACCAGAACCGCGCCGGCGGTGATCAGCGCCGTGTTCGAGACCGTGCCGCCGTGCTCGGTGCCGCCCCAGGTGGAGGGAGCCCGGCCGCCCATGTTGGCCAGAGCCCGGTCGGTGAAGTCGGTGAGCTGGGTCCGGCCGCTCTCACCCTGGACGCTGGTGACGAGATTGCTCACGGCGGTGCGCGGCAGCACCGAGGAGTCGGCGCGGGCGTCGAACCGGTCGCCGACGCGGACGGCGTAGGCGCCGGTGATGCCGGTGGCCGTGCGCAGCTCGGTGAACAGGTTCCGCGTCGGATAGTTCGCGGGCAGCACGACGATGAACAGAGGTTTTCCGGCGTCCTTGATCCGCCGGGTGAGCGCGGCGGCGTCGGCGGGCGGCAGCTGGGCGGACGCGGCCGGGTCGACGTAGACCGGACCTCTGCGGAGCGCCTCGGCGATCGCGGAGACGCTGGTGGCCGCCGCGACCCGCGGCACGCCGCCCGGCGCCGGCACCCGGGGCACGCCGTCCGGCAGGACGTTCACGACCGGTGCGGCCACGGACCGGGTGGTGCCGGCCGCCGTCGTCCCGGCGCCCGCGGGTCCCACCGCCGCGACGGAGGCCGGCACCGCGACGGCCGCCACGGCGGCGGCGAGGGTGAGCAGCGGGCGGAGAAGAGCTCGGGCCGGGGTGACGACCTTCATGCTTAGAAGCTACCCGAAGGTGGACAAAACCGGCCCTTCAGACGGTGGCCGTACACGGAGTGGGGGGGGGGGGGGGGGCCCCCCCCCCCCCCCCCCCCCCCCCCCCCCCCCCCCGCGCCCCGCTCGCCCGGACCGGCGTCGACGGCTTCAGGAACTATCCGGAGCATCGAG
>NZ_JBIVPK010000008.1:0-119590 GCF_044754605.1 Streptomyces sp. NPDC093064 | reverse complement strand
ATTCTGGGCGGGGGGGGGTTCCCTCATTAATTTTTTTAAATAACCCCCCGGTTCAAAAAACCGGCCGCCCCGGGGGGGCCCCCCCCGGGGGGGGGGGGGGCCCCCCCCCCCGCGGGGCCCCGCCCCCACCAACCGGTCACGCGGCCGTGTAGGCCTTCGTGAGCTGTTCCACCGCCGCCCCGTAACGTCCGGTCAGCAGCAGGTGATCCGCGTCGGCGAAGGGTTTCGCCACTGCCGCGCTCATCCGCCCGTCCGCCTTCTGCTGGACGATCAGCCGGGCCTTGGTGACCAGCTCACGGCCCACGGCGTCGGCGCCCACCCGCTCGGCCGCCCGTGCCGCGAGGCCCAGTGCCTTGAGCGTGGCCGTGCCGCCGGCCGGGACGCCGGTGAGCGTGGTCAGGCCCCAGCCGTAGGGGAACTGCGGGTCGTACGCCGTGTCGCCCACGTTGATCGGGAGCTGTTCCTGCGACTTCGGCCAGGTCACCGGGGACTGCCCGGTGAAGGGCCGGGTGCCGTAGAGCACGTCGGCCACGCCGTCGCCCTCGGTTCCCGGCAGCCAGGAGGCGACGAGGGCATCGATCTTCCCGAGCCGGTCGCCGATGAGCTGCGGGCGCCCGGCGACGACCAGCACCACGCACCTCATGGCCCCGCACACCCTGTCCACGGCGGCCCGGTCGGCGGCCGACAACTGGAGGTCGTGGCCGTTGCCGACGTCGCCGACGCCCTCGGCGTACGGGGTCTCGCCGACGACGACCACCCCCACGTCGTGACCGGCCGTTGGCGCCGAGGCGTCCTTGGAGTAGGTGACGTTCCCACCCGCCCTGCGCATGGCCTGAAGGATCGTGGTGCCCTGGGTGTGGGTGCCGGAGGCGCCCTGCCAGGTGATGGTCCAGCCGCCGGTCTGGTTGCCGAGGTCGTCGGCGTTGGACCCGGCCACGTAGACCTTCGCCTTCTTCTTCAGCGGCAGCAGGCCGCCCTTGTTCTTCAGCAGCACCTGGGACTCGGCGGCGGCCTGCCGGGCGACGGCGCGGTGGTCGGCGGAGCCGATCCGGGAGGCGCCGGCGGTGTCCGCGTAGGGGTGCTCGAAGAGGCCCAGTTCGAACTTCTTGGTGAGGATCCGGGAGACCGCGTCGTCGATCCGCTGGGGGCTGATCCGCCCCGCCTTCACCTCGGCGATCAGGGTCGCCCGGAAGTCCTGGTACGCGTACGGCACCATGATCATGTCCAGGCCGGCGTTGACCGACGCGCGGACCTGCGCGGCGGCGTCGCCGGGGAGCTGGTCGATGGCGGCCCAGTCGCTGATGACGAAGCCGTCGAAGCCCATGCGGCCCTTGAGCACGCCGTTGATCATGTCGCCGCGGGCGTGCATCTTCACCGGGCCCTGCCCGTCGCCGACGACGTCCAGCGAGGAGTACGACGGCATGACCGAGCCGATGCCGCGGTCCACGGCCGGCCCGTACGGCGCCAGGTGGATGTCCTCCAGCTGCTGCCGGGTGACCCTGGTGACGCCCTGGTCGGTGGTGTAGGTGCCGGTGGTGGAGGAGCCGTACAGGGTGCCGCCGTCGCCGACGAAGTGCTTGGCGGTGGCCAGCACCTTGTCACCGCGGCTCAGATCGCGCCCGTCCGCGCGTCCCTGGAGGCCCTGGATGACGGTCTCCATGGATTCGACGAGGGCCGGGTCCTCGCCGAAGGACTCGTAGGAGCGGCCCCAGCGTTCGTCGCGGGAGACACACAGGCAGGGCGCGAAGTCCCAGTGGATCCCGGTGGCGCGGACCTCGCTCGCCGTCACCGCGCCGGTCTTCTCGGCCAGCCGGGGGTCGCGGGTGGCGCCGATGCCGATGTTGTGCGGCATGATCGTGGCGCCGGCCAGGTTGTTGTGCCCGTGCACCGCGTCGACCCCGTAGATCAGCGGGATCTGGAAGCGGGTGGCCCGGGTGCGCAGCTGGAAGTCGTCGATCATCTTCGCCCAGGCCTGCGGGGTGTTGGGCGTGGGGGTCGAACCGCCGCCGGACAGCAGGGAGCCGAGGGCGTAGGCGGCGATGTCGCCCGGCGTGGTCATCGCCCCGCGTTCGGCCTGGGTCATCTGCCCGGCCTTCTCCTCCAGGGACATCCGGGAGAGCAGGTCCGCGACCCGCTTCTTCACCGGCAGCCGGCTGTCGAGGTACGGCAGCCCGTGTGCGTCGACGACGATCTGCGGGGTCTCGGCGGGGGTCTTGGCGCCGGTGACGGTGAGCTGGAGCGGGATCGTCCCGGCGGGCTTGGCGGTCTTGGCCTTGAGGGTGGTGACCTTGACGGTGCGGGAGGTGCCGGAGGCGGTGCCCGCGGGGAAGGTGAGGGTGCCGGAGACCGGGGTGTAGTCCTTGCCGGGCTCGGCGGTGCCGCCTCCCGTGCGGTAGGCGACCGTCACCGGCTCGTCGAGCGGGGCGGATCCGGTGGTGGCGACGGTGACCTTCACCGCCGCCGTGCCGCCCTCGCCGACCGGGTAGACCGCCGCGTCGGTGGTGACGAAGGCGCGCAGCGACTGGTCGGCCCGGCCGTACAACTGCACGTCGTCCATGGCGAAACTGCCCTTGACGCCGGTCGGCAGGGTGACGGCGTAACCCCACATCCCGGTGAGGCCGAGGACGTGGTCGATGCCGCCGACGGGCTGGTAGTCCGTGCGGTAGGCGAAGTCGGTGAAGGGCAGCTCGATCTGCTTCCAGCCCGTGAAGTCGTCGGTGAAGGAGGTCGTCCACAGCTCGGACGCCTCGCCGTGCGCACCGCCGTCCTTGATCTCGAAGGCGATCTTCCTGCCGTTGTCCTGCCCCTCCCACCAGAACCGGATGCCCTTGTGGGCGGACCAGTCATGGGCCGGCTGGTCGGCCGCGAAGTCGTGGGTGAAGCCGCCGTAGCCACTGATGTCGTACGTACCGGAGAGGACCTTGGCGCCCTCGGGTGCGTCGGAGCGGTCGGCGAGTCGCAGGGCGGGCGGATCGTCGCTGTCGCCGCCCCAGGTGAAGATGCCCTCGGCGGGCTGTCCGGCGAAGGGCACCTCGCCCTCGAAGCGGTCGATGGACACGGGGGCGGGGTCGTCGGCCGCGTGCGCCGACGCGAACGGGATCAGGGCGGCGAGCAGGCCGGCGGAGACGAGCAGGGCGGTTCTTCGCATGGACGGGCCTTCCCTCGACTCTGGGACTTCCCTGGACTCGTGATTCACTCACGACTTAGATCACGCCTTGAGTGAACTAGCGTCAGCCCGTTGCCGTCAAGACTTCACACCGGACCAGGGTCGGGCCCAACTCACAGCTGAATGAAGGCAGTTGTCGCTTCGGCTCCTGAACGCGCACCCTCTTGACTCGGCCCCGAAGCCGTCATTTACTCACCGCTCGCACGCCCCTGTCCCCCACCTCACGAAGGGCGGCACCCGATGCACCCCTTTCCCGACCGACGCGGTTTTCCCGGCAGACGCGGTCGCGCGCTGCGGCTGCTGCTCGCCGGACTGCTGTCCACGGCGGGCCTGACGGCCCTGGGCGCCCCGGCCGCGCAGGCGGCGGGCGAGCCCGTCACCGCCTGGCTGACCACGACCGACGACTCCGGCGGGCGCCACGTGGTACGCGGCCTCGAACCGCAGACGCCGTTCGCCTTCCAGTCCGGCACCGGCGGCGGCGGTGAGAACATCACCGTCGACGAGAACACCCGCTACCAGACCTTCACCGGCGGCGGCGCCTCCTTCACCGACACCGCGGCCTGGCTGATGAACAGCAGCGGCGCGCTGTCGCAGACGACCCGGGACGCGACCATGCGGAAGCTGTTCTCGCCCACGGACGGGATCGGGCTCTCCTTCCTGCGCAACCCGATGGGCGCCTCCGACCTGGCGCGGGGCGGCTACACCTACGACGACGTGCCGGCCGGGCAGAGCGACCCGTCGCTCGCGAAGTTCTCCATCGCCCACGATCTGGCCGACGTGGTGCCGCTGACCCGGCAGGCCCTCCAGCTCAACCCGGCGCTCACGGTGATGGCCTCGCCCTGGACCGCGCCCGCCTGGATGAAGGACAGCGGGCAGCTGGGCGGCGGCTGGCTGAAGGCGGAGGACTACGGGGCGTACGCCGCGTACTTCGTGAAGTACCTCCAGGCCTACCGGGACCAGGGCGTACCGGTCGCCTACGTGACCGCGCAGAACGAGCCCACCTGCTGCTCCGGCTACCCCTCGATGAGCTGGAACGCCAGCGGCCTGGCCTACTTCACCAAGAGCGAGCTGCTGCCCAAGCTCCAGTCCGCGGGCCTGTCCACCAAGGTGCTGGCGCACGACTGGAACTGGGACACCTACGACTCCTACGCCGCCCAGACGGTGGACGACGCGGCCGTCCGCGCGCACCCGAACTTCGGCGGTATCGCCTGGCACGGCTACGGCGGCAACGTCGCCCAGCAGACCACCGTGCACAACCGGTATCCGCAGCTGGACGCCTTCGGCACCGAGCACTCGGGCGGCACCTGGATCGGCCACCAGCAGCGCGAGGACATGCTCAACATCGTGGACTACACCCGGAACTGGGCGAAGTCGGTGACCAAGTGGTCGCTGGCGGTGGACCAGAACATGGGTCCGCACAACGGCGGTTGCGGTACCTGCACCGGGCTGATCACGGTGCACAACGGCGACGGCCGGTCGGGGCAGGTCGACTACACGGTCGAGTACTACGACATGGGGCACCTGACGAAGTTCGTACGGCCGGGCGCGCAGCGGATCGCGTCCACCGCCTCCTCGGCGGTACCCAACGTGGCCTGGCGCAACCCGGACGGCGGCAAGGCCCTGATCGCCTACAACGACGCCACCACCGCGAAGACCGTCACGATCAACTGGGGTTCGCAGCACGCCACCTACTCGCTGCCGGGCCGGACGTCGGCGACCTTCACCTGGTCCGGGACGCAGTCGGGCGGCGGGAGCCGGTCGGGCGCGTTCGTCGGGCTCGCGGGCAAGTGCCTGGACGTGGCGGGCGGTTCGACGGCGAACGGCACGGCGGTGCAGCTCTACGACTGCAACTCCAGCGCCGCCCAGCAGTGGACGGTCCAGCCGGACGGGTCGGTGCGGGCGCTGGGCAAGTGCCTGGACGTGGCGTCGGCGTCGACCGCCAACGGGGCGAAGGTGCAGCTCTACGACTGCAACGGCACCGGGGCCCAGCAGTGGTCGTACAACGCCTCGACCGGTGACGTGGTGAACCTCGCCGCCGACAAGTGCCTGGACGTGACCGACAACTCCTCGGCCAACGGGGCTCGGGCGCAGATCTGGTCGTGCACGGGTGCGGCCAACCAGAAGTGGCGGTTGCAGTAGGACCGCCGGCCGGCCGGGAGCCCCCCGGCCGGCCGGACACCGTCGCGGCACCGGGCCGGCGGCTCCCCACGGACGTATCGTCGGGGGTTGTGAACTGCTGGCGGATGATGCTGGTTGGGCGTGCTCTGGTGTGCATGAGTGAGCGTCGCGGCGGCGGTGTACGGCGTGGGACAGCAGTAGACGTAAGGCGACGGGAGTTCTGGTTTCGAATGCGTGACCTTTGGCCGGGGGTGGTCGTTGGGTGCGGTGAGGGGTTCTTCGGCATCGGGCGGGGGTGGGCAATGGGCGGGCTGCGTGAGGTGGGGGCGTCGTTCGTGGTGCCCGGCCCGTCCGGGGTGGCGATCCGCTCCAGCCTCAAGGGCCTGACCGGGCAGGACGAGATAGTCCTGCGCCAGGTCGGCGATCTGCTCGGCTCGCTGGCCGCCCGCGACCTGAAGGCCCGCTGCGCGGCGGGGTCGGCTCACGACAGCCGGCAGTGGGCGCGGCGGAAGCGGGCGTTGACCGGAAACTCGTCCTCGCGGTGGGCGGGCAGTATCACCAAGGCCACGCACGATCAGTGGGCGTTGGCCCGGCGCGGGCAGCTCGCTCACCTCCAGAATCTCCAGGCAGGCGTCGAGACGATCACGCACCGGCTCGCACAGCCCGTCGGGGCCAAGGGCGCCAAGGGGGCGCCGGGCGGTTACCGCTCCGAGCGGGAGTGGTTTGCCAAGTCCCGGCAGCTGCACGTGCTTGAGGACCGGCTGGAGCAGGTACGGGCTGACTGGGAGGCCGGGCGAGTGCGGGTGGTGCGCGGCGGCAAGAAGCTGCTCCGGACCCGGCACCACCTGAAGGCCGCCGGGCTTTCGGAGGAGCAGTGGCGGCTACGGTGGGAGGCCGAGAGGTGGTTCCTGCAGGCCGATGGCGAGTCCGGCAAGCGGTACGGCAACGAGACGATCCGCATCACCCCCGGCGGTGAGGTGAGCATCCGGCTTCCGGCGCCGCTGGCGGGGCTGGCGAACGCGCCTCACGGCCGGTATGTGCTCGCCTGCCGGGTCGTATTCCGCCACCGGGACGGGCAGTGGGCCGACCGCGTCGCGGCGAACCGGGCGGTGGCCTACCGCATGCACTACGACACCGGCCGAAGCCACTGGTACGTGACCGCCTCCTGGCAGAACCCTCCGGTCAGGGCCGTGCCGCTGCAGGCGGCTCGTGCGGGTGGGCTGGTCGGGGTGGACATGAACGCCGACCACCTGGCCGCGTGGTGCCTGGACGGGCACGGCAACCCCGTCGGCGAGCCCCGCCGCTTCGACTACACCCTCACCGGCGGCGCACAGCACTGCGACGCACAGGTCCGGCACGCTCTGATCCGCCTCCTGCACTGGACCGCCCGACACGGCCTGGCCCTCGCGATCGAGGACCTTGACTTCGCCACGGAGAAGACCCGGGAGAAACACGGACGCCGCAAACGGTTCCGCAAACTGATCTCCGGGATGCCCACCGCCCACCTGCGGGCACGGCTGGTGTCGATGGCAGCCGAGCTGGGCGTCACCGTCGTCGCCGTCGACCCGGCCTACACCAGCCGCTGGGGCGCCCAGCACTGGCAAAAGCCCCTGACCACCAAGGCGCGCAAGACCACGCGGCACGACGCTGCCGCCGTGGCGATCGGACGACGCGCCCTGGGACACCCGATCAGGCGACGGACGGCACCGCCCCCACCGCACCGGAGCGATGCGGTGGGGCATCGGACCGCCCAGGCCCCACCGGGCGTCCTGGGGCGTGAGGGACCCCGCCCCCGCATTCCCGGACCACGGACGCGATCCGCCGGCGCCGGACGCGGAGCGAAAGCGGGCGACCAGTGTGCCCACAACCGTTCGGGGCACACGGCTGAGCACGAGCCCTGGCACCAGGACTCACTCCCGCTCAGTCTTTGGGAACGGTGTCTCCGTGCCCGACATGACCACCCCGACCAGGAGCGCCGGCATGACCACACCTCGGGACCTGTTGATCGTCAGCATGGACGTCCCGTCCGAGCGCCCCGTCGAGCAGGGCGATCTGTCGCTCGCGCTGGCGGGCGCCGAACTGGCCGACCTTCTCGCCGCCGGGGCCGCCGGACTGGACGGCGACCGCGTCGTGCCGCTCCCCCGGCGGGACACGGGTGACCGCCTCCTGGACCAGGCGGCGGCGTCGCTCGACGACCGGCCGCCGTACGAGTCCGTCGCGGACTGGCTGTGGCGCCGCGGCGAGGGCCTGGCCGTGGCCTACATCGATGCCCTGGACGCGGAGGGGCAGCTCACCGGGCGGCGGCACCGCTGGATGCCCGCGCGCGGCGACCGGAAGACGCCCGCCGACACACCGGCGCGGCGCGCGGCGGCCGAGCGCTGGTCCTCCCACGACCCCGTCATCGCCGGACTCGCGGCCGCCGTGGGCATCGAGACCGACCCGGGCGCCCCGCTCACCGCCCCGGACGACGACGCCCTGGTCACCGTGCTGGCCACCGTCAACGACGCGGTGACGGAGCTGGAGGCCGTACGGCAGCGGCGGCGCATCGAGAGCGCGGCCTTCGACAACATCTGGCGCGCTCCCTGACGAGAGGCCTGGCGCATGGGGCGGCCGATGCCCAGCAGGTTCCCCTCGCTGTCCCGGAACCAGGCTCCGCGCTCCCCGCGTGCGCCCTTGCTCGGGTAGTTCCCCTCGACCTCGGCGATGCCGTCCTGGGTGCGGAACCCGGGCCTGTCGACCTCCTCGAAGACGACGCCGCGCCGCCGCAGCTCCGACACGGCCGCCTCGATGTCGTCGACCTCCCACGCCATCTGGGTGAACGTGCCGGGCGAGGCCCCGGTGGAGAGGAAGAGCACGAAGTACGTCTCCCCGCACCGGTACAGCAGCCCGCCCGGCCGTTCCTCGACGGGCCGCAGCCCCAGCTTGTCGGCGTAGAAGCGCCGGGCCCGGTCCAGGTCCCGGGCCGGGAGCCGGGTCGTCACACGTCCCCTCGCCAGAGAGCCGCCGTCCGGAGAGCCGATGTCGTCCGCGTCCATGTCTTCACTGTGCCGCAGCGGGCGGCGGGCCCGGGGTCCGTTCGGCTACTTCGCCGGTTCCACGCCCGCGCGCAGCAGGCCGTAGGTGTACGCGTCCTCCAGGGCCTGCCAGGAGGCCGCGATCACGTTGTCGGCCACGCCCACCGTGGACCACTCGCCCTGGCCGTCCGAAGTGGAGATCAGCACGCGGGTGGTGGAGGAGGTGCCGTGCTTGCCCTCCAGGATGCGGACCTTGTAGTCGACCAGGCCGAGGGAGGCGAGCTCGGGGTAGATCTTCTCCAGGGCCACGCGCAGGGCGCGGTCGAGGGCGTTGACCGGGCCGTTGCCCTCGGCGGTGGCGACGATGCGCTCGCTCTTGGCCCACAGCTTCACCGTGGCCTCGTTGGCGTGGGTGCCGTCGGGACGGTCCTCGACGATGGCCCGCCAGGACTCGACGTCGAAGTACGTCAGCGGCCTGCCCTCGGCCTCGGCACGCAGCAGCAGTTCGAAGCTCGCGTCGGCCGCCTCGTAGGTGTAGCCCTTGAGCTCGCGCTCCTTGACCCGCTCGACCACGCGGCCGACCAGTTCGCGGTCGTCGCCGAGGTCGATGCCGAGTTCCTTGCCCTTGAGCTCGATGGAGGCGCGGCCGGCCATGTCGGAGACCAGCATGCGCATGGTGTTGCCGACCTGCTCGGGGTTGATGTGCTGGTAGAGGTCCGGGTCGACCTTGATGGCGGAGGCGTGCAGGCCCGCCTTGTGGGCGAAGGCGGAAACACCCACATAGGGCTGGTGAGTGGAGGGCGTGAGGTTGACGACCTCGGCGATGGCGTGCGAGATGCGGGTCATCTCGCGCAGCCGGCCCTCGGGCAGCACCCGCTTGCCGTACTTCAGCTCCAGGGCCGCGACCACGGGGAAGAGGTTGGCGTTGCCGACCCGCTCGCCGTAGCCGTTGGCCGTGCACTGCACGTGGGTGGCGCCGGCGTCGACGGCCGCGAGGGTGTTGGCGACCGCGCAGCCGGTGTCGTCCTGGGCGTGGATGCCGAGGCGGGCGCCGGTGTCCGCGAGGACGGTCGAGACGACCGCCTGGACCTGAGCGGGCAGCATGCCGCCGTTGGTGTCGCAGAGGATCACCACGTCCGCGCCGGCCTCCGCGGCGGTGCGGACGACGGCCTTGGCGTACTGGGGGTTGGCGCGGTAGCCGTCGAAGAAGTGCTCGCAGTCGACGAAGACCCGGCGGCCCTCGGCGCGCAGGTGGGAGACGGTGTCGCGGACCATCTCCAGGTTCTCCTCCAAGGTGGTGCGCAGCGCCAGCTCCACATGCCGGTCGTGCGACTTGGCGACCAGGGTGATCACCTCGGCGCCGGACTCCAGCAGCGCCCTGACCTGGGGGTCGTCCGCCGCCTTGGCGCCGGCTCGGCGGGTCGCCCCGAAGGCGACGAGCTTGGCGTGCTGGAATTCGACCTCCTGCTTGGCGCGGGCGAAGAACTCGGTGTCCCGCGGGTTCGCGCCGGGCCAGCCACCCTCGATGAAGCCCACGCCGAAGTCGTCCAGGTGCCGAGCGATGGCCAGCTTGTCGGCGACCGTGAGGTTGATGCCCTCACGCTGGGCGCCGTCGCGCAGGGTGGTGTCGAAGACGTGGAACGAATCGTCGAGCTGGCTGGATGCGGTCATGGTCTCAAGGCTCCTGTTTGCAATCTCGGTCTTGCCGTCAATGACCGGCTCCACCGTCCCCCCAATAGTCCCTCGCGCAGCGGTCCCGGCTGTGGGTGGGCCAGGAAAACGAAAGACCCCTCGCGGGTGCGAGAGGTCTGCGCGCGGGTCGAGGACGACGATGGCCGCCCGTACCTGGTCGTACGTGGCGGTCACTGCGGACCGGCGCGCCTGCTGCCAATAATCATGGCGTACGAGAGCACGGAGGCAGTTTGGCACAGTCCCGCGCCCTTCGGACGTCGCGTCTCAGGATGCGGGCGTCAGCCTGGACGCCTCCGCGGCCTCCATCCGCGTCAGATCCAGGTCCCTGGTCTCCCGCATGGCGATGTAGACCACGAGCGAGACGGCCGCGCAGGCCGCCACGTACCAGAAGAATCCGGACTCCGCGCCGGCGTTCTTGAACCACAGGGCGACGTATTCCGCGGTGCCGCCGAAGAGGGCGTTGGCGAGGGCGTAGGGCAGGGCCACGCCGAGCGCGCGCACGCCCGTGGGGAACAGCTCCACCTTCACGCACGCGTTGATCGAGGTGTAGCCGGTGACCACGACCAGGGCGAGCAGGGACAGTCCGAGCGCCGGCCAGAAGCCGTCCGCGCGCCGCAGCAGGGTCATGATCGGCACGGTCAGGACCGTCGAGCCGACGGCGAAGGTGATCAGCAGCGGCCGGCGGCCGATCCGGTCGGACAGTCGCCCGGCGAGGGGCTGGAGGCAGGCGAAGACGATCAGCGCGGTGAAGGAGACGAGGGTCGCGGTCTGCTTGGGCAGGCCCGCGGAGTTGGCCAGGTACTTCGTCAGGTACGTGGTGTACGTGTAGTACGCCACGGTGCCGCCCATCGTCAGGGCGATCACCAGGAACGCCTCCCGCTTGTGCCGCCACAGCGCGCGCAGCGTGCCGCGCTCCTCGCCGCCGGTGGCGTCGGCCTCGTACACCTCGGTCTCCAGCATGCTGCGGCGCAGGTAGAAGACCACGGCCGCGCCGAGCGCGCCGACCACGAACGGGATGCGCCACCCGTAGCTGTGCAGGGCCTCGTCGGACATGGTGCGCTGGAGCAGGATCTGCAGGCCCAGGCCGAGGATCTGGCCGGCGGTCATGGACACGTACTGGAAGCTGGAGGCGAAGCCGCGGTGGCGCGGGGCGGAGGCCTCGGTGAGGTAGGTGGCGCTGGCCGCGTACTCGCCGCCCACGGACAGTCCTTGGAGCAGGCGTGCGGCGAGCAGGACGAGGGCGCCGCCGTAGCCGGCGACGGCGTAGGTCGGTGCCACGGCGATGAGGACGGCGGACGCCGACATGAGGGTGACGGTCAGAGTCAGGGCCGCCTTGCGGCCCCTGCGGTCGCCGACCCTGCCGAGCAGCCAGCCGCCGACCGGGCGCATGAAGAAGCCGACGGCGAAGATGCCCGCGGTGTTCATGAGCTGGGCGGTCGGGTTCCCGTCCGGGAAGAAGGCCCCGGCGAAGTAGGTGGCGAAGCTGGCGTAGACGAACCAGTCGTACCACTCCACCATGTTTCCGGCCGAGCCGATCCAGATCTTCTTCCAGTGCTGTCGTCCCATGAGCCGTCACTGCCCCGGCCGGGCGGTGGGAACGCGCCGGAATCGGCCAAACGGAGCGGTCAGTTCAGGCGTCGCACGAAGACGTCCGGGACGCCGTTGGTGTCGTGCGACACCAGGTCGGCGGCCGGGGAGGAGAAGACGACGGCGTGGCCGTTGCGGTCGACCGCGCGGGGGAGGGCGGTGGCGCCGGCCGGGGCCACCGGGTGCCGCCTGCCGGACGGCAGGGCGAGCAGGTCGAGTCCGCCGTCGCCGGACAGCAGCACGTGCCGCAGCGAGCCGTCGGCGGCGACCGCCGCGGTGCCGGCCGCCTGCCGGACGCGTCCGGTGCGCAGGTCCTGGAGGTACGCGGTGGTCGTCCCCTCGGCCGCCGCGGCGTTGAACAGGGCGCGGCGGCCGTCGTCGGAGAGCCGGACGAGCGTGGCCGAGAAGCCGCTGCCGATGTCGGACTCGTGTCCGTCGCGGACGACGTGGATCCGCCCCTCGGTGCCCTGGCCCGTGCGGGCCGCCACGCTGTAGGCGACCGTGCGGCCGTCGGCGCTCAGCCAGGCGTTGCGGATCAGGCCTTCGGGCGGCAGCGGAGAGATCTGCCGGTCGGTTCCGGTGTCCAGGTCGCGGACGTGGAGCACGCGTGCGTAGTCGTCGCCGTGGCGGTTGCCGAGGGTGTACGCCACGTGCCGGCCGTCGGCGCTGATGGCGACGGCGGTGCCCAGCTCGTAGGAGGTGTCCTGCGACGGCTCCTCGGGCCACAGCAGCTCCGTGCGTCCCGTGATCCGGTCGTACACGTACGGCTTGGGGTAGCGGTTGCCGTTGGAGTAGGCGACGTAGCGGCCGTCTCCGCTGAGCATCGGCCCCGTGGTGTGGACGAGGTCCTCCGGGACCTGGGTGAGCGCGCCGGTGCGCAGGTCCTTGAGGTGCAGGCGGGTGTCGATGCCGCCCTCGGGGTCCGCCGAGGAGAAGACGGCGTACCGGCCGTCGCCGCTGATGACGCCGCCGCCCGAGGCCGCGGTCAGCTCGCTCCCGTCGGTGGCGGTGCTGATCCGCTCGACGCGTGGCGCGGGGGGCGCGGCGACGGCGGCCGGGCCGAGCGCGAGCAGCAGGGCCGCCGCCGACACGGTGCCGGAGACTCTGCGGACGTGTGCGGCCATCGCCATGGTTCCCCCCGAACCCGGTCCCCCGATCCCGCACCGAGGACTCCCCGGAGTCAAACGCACCGGCCGGTCCGCGGCAATGCGCCGGTTTACGTACAACCCCGGCGGTTGGTCAGGCGTCCGCGATCCCCGGCCGGTTCAGCGCGTCGTCGAGGAAGTCCCTTACATGGCACATGACTTGGGACCGGTCGGTGCCGCGCAGCCCGATCGCCACGTGGATGGAGAAGCCGTCGAGGAGGGCGCGCAACCGGGCTGCGAAGCGGTCCGCGTCGACCGGCTGGAACTCACCGCGCGAGACGCCCTCGGCGACCAGCGCGGCCAGGTCCCGGTGCCAGGCCCCCTCGATGGCGGCCTGCCGGTCGCGGGCGTCCTCCCCGGCGTTCAGCGAGCGGTTCCAGACCTCCAGCCACAGCGTCCAGTGCGGGTCGCGGTGACCGTCCGGCACGTACAGGTCGACGTAGGCGTCGAGGCGTTCGCGGACCCGGGCGGCACGGGTGAGCAGCCGGCCGCGCTCGGCCCCGAGCCGGCTCTCGCTCCACTCCAGCGTCTGCAGCAGCAGTTCGTCCTTGGAGCGGAAGTAGTACAGCAGATGGCCGCTGCTCATCCCGACCTCGCGGCCGAGCGCCGCCATGGTGAGCTGCTCCAGACCGCGCTCGGCGATCATCTCCATGGCGGCGGCGAGCACCTCCTCGCGCGGCGGCGCGGGGGTACGCCTGCGGGGCGCCGGGGCGGTGCTCATGCCGGGACCGTCCGTACGGCGCCGGGCAGGAAGTGGGTCTCGTAGGGGCCGTAGCACTCGCCGAACAGCGTCGCCACCACCGCTCCGCACCCGCCGCACACCTGGTTCGGGCCCTCCTGGCCGGTGGCCCCGCAGCACCCGTGCTCCTGGCAGGCGGGGTTGTAGGACAGGAAACCGGCCGTGTCCTCGGGGCCGACCACCAGGGTGTCGCGCGGCCCGGCCGACATCAGGAATCCCGGGCCGTCGGGGTTCCCCACGCACACGCCGGGGACGGCGGCCCCCGCCCACTGCGGGTCCGGGTGCGGAACGAACGGCGCCCCGCACGGCTCGGGATCCACGGCGTACGTGCCCGGCGGCACGGTCGGCGGGGCGTGCCGCGAGCCGTCCGGGTTCTTCCGGCCGTCGTACTCCGGGCGGGGCGGCAGTTCGGGCAGCGGACGCAGCGGTTGGGTGAGGTGTCGGGCGCAGGCTGCGCAGACCAGTACGTTCACTCGTACGTTCTACCTGACTGCCCGCCGACTGACGACCGACTTCGGCTGCTGCTGGGTGATGCAGTGGATGCCACCGCCGCCGGCGAAGATGGCGCGGGCGTCGACCGGGGTCACCGTGCGGTCGGGGAAGAGCCGGCGGAAGATGCCGGCCGCCTGCTCGTCGCGCGGGTCGTCGAAGGCGCACAGGACGACGCCGCCGTTGCAGAGGTAGTGGTTGATGTAGGAGTAGTCGGCCCAGTGCCCGTCGGCCTCAAGGACGGTGGGGGCGGGGACTTCGACGACCTCCAGGGGGCGGCCGTCGGCGTCGGTGGCCGACTTCAGGATGCCGATGACCTCCTTGGTGACCTCGTGGTCGGGGTGGGCCGGGTCCGGCTGGTGGTGAGCGACGACGACACCGGGGCGGGCGAAGGCGGCCACGATGTCGACGTGGCCGAGGGTGCCGTAGCCGTAGGGAGGGTAGTCGCCGGTCAGGCCGCGCGGCAGCCAGATCGCCTTGCGGGTGCCGAGGTGGGCGTGGATCTCCGCCTCGACCTGCTCCTTCGTCCAGTGCGGGTTGCGCTCGGGGCCGAGCTGCACGGTCTCGGTCAGCAGGACCGTGCCCTCGCCGTCGACGTGGATCCCGCCGCCCTCGTTGACGAGCGAGGAGGCGTACGTCTTCGCGCCCGCGAGGTCCGAGACATACGCGGCGATCTTCGCGTCGTGCTCCCAGCGGGCCCAGTCCTGGGCCCCCCAGCCGTTGAACGTCCAGTCGACGGCGGCGAGTCGACCCGTGCCGTCGGTCAGGAAGGTGGGGCCGATGTCGCGCATCCAGGCGTCGTCCAGATCGCGTTCGACGGTGTCGACGCCGTCGCCCAGGAGGGTGCGGGCCTCGGCCGACTGGCCGGGGCCGCAGACCACCGTCACCGGCTCGAAGCGGCGCACGGCACGGGCCACCGAGGCCCAGGCGGCGCGGGAGGCGGCGACGTCGTCGGGGGTGTCGAAGGTCGGGTTGGGACCCGGCCACGCCATCCAGGTGCGCTCGTGCGGCGCCCACTCGGCGGGCATGCGGAAGCCGTCGACGGCGGGGGTGTTCATGTCGGGGGTCCTCGCAGAGGTCACGGAGGTCACAGGAAGTACAGGCGGTTGAGGGAGACCGAGTCGGCGGGCTCGGAGCGGATCGGGTCGCCGTCCAGGGTGACCAGGCCGGTGCGCTGGTCGACGTCGACGGATCCGGTACGGGAGTTCAGGCGCAGGTCGGCGGGGCCGATACCGCGGGTGCCGCGCACGGCGACCCGGCGCCGCCGGGTGGGCATCGTGTCGTGGCCCTGGTCCACGGCGGCCTGGGCCACGAACGCGACCGAGATTTCGGCCGGGGTGGCGCCGTGCGCGCCGAACTGCGGGCCGAGCACGAGGGGTTCGCAGGTGTCGGTGGCCGCGTTGGGATCGCCCACCACGCCGTACGCGGGAAAGCCCGACTTCAGGACGAGTTGTGGCTTGGCACCGAAGAACTCGGGGCGCCACAGCACGATGTCGGCCAGCTTGCCGGTCTCGATCGAGCCGACCTCGTGGGAGAGGCCGTGCGCGATGGACGGGTTGATCGTCAGCTTGGCGATGTAGCGCAGGACGCGCGCGTTGTCGTCGTCCGGGCCGTCCCCGTCGACCGGGCCCAGCTCGGCCTTCATCTTCCCGGCCATGGCGAAGGTGCGGCGCACGGTCTCGCCGGCCCGGCCCATGCCCTGGGCGTCGGACGAGGTGATGCCGATCGCGCCCAGGTCGTGCAGCACGTCCTCGGCGCCCATGGTCCCGGCGCGGATGCGGTCGCGGGCCATGGCGGCGTCGCCGGGCAGGTCGGTCTTGAGGTCGTGGACGGAGACGATCATGCCGTAGTGCTCGGCGACCGCGTCCCGGCCGAAGGGCAGGGTGGGGTTGGTGGAGGAGCCGATGACGTTCGGGACCCCGGCCATCTTCAGCACGTTGGGGACGTGTCCGCCGCCGCAGCCCTCGATGTGGAAGGCGTGGATCGTGCGGCCCTCCAGGACACGCAGGGTGTCCTCGACCGACAGGCACTCGTTCAGTCCGTCGCTGTGCAGGGCGACTTGGACGTCGTGCTCCTCGGCGACCCGCAGGGCGGTGTCGAGGGCGCGGGTGTGGGCGCCCATGTCCTCGTGCACCTTGAAGCCCAGGGCGCCGCCCTCGGCCAGCGCCTCGACCAGCGGGGCCGGGTGCGAGGACGAACCGCGGCCCAGGAAGCCGATGTTGACCGGCCAGGCGTCGAAGGCGCCGAACGCGTGCCGCAGCGCCCACGGCGAGTTGACGCCGACGCCCCACACCGGCCCGAACTCCTGGCCGATGATGGTGGTCACGCCGGAGGCGAGCGAGGCCTCCATGATGCGCGGTGACAGCAGGTGCACATGGGTGTCGACGGCGCCGGCGGTGGCGATCAGCCCCTCGCCGGACACGATCGTGGTGCCGGTGCCGACGACCACGTCGACGCCGTCGAGGGTGTCGGGGTTCCCGGCCCGCCCGATGGAGTGGATCCGGCCTTCGCGGATTCCTATGGAGACCTTGCGGATGCCCTGCACGGCGTCGATGACGACGACGTTGCTGATCACCACGTCGCAGGTCTCGCGGACCGCCGCCGCCTTGAGGTGCAGTCCGTCCCGGGCGGTCTTGCCGAAGCCGGCGAGGAACTCGTCGCCGTACTCCTGCGCGTCGGACTCGACCCGGACCACAAGGCCGGAGTCGCCGAGGCGGACGCGGTCGCCGGCCCGCGGGCCGTGGGTGGCCGCGTACGCGTACGGGTCGATGCTCATCGGTCGGCTCCCAGGTATCCGCAGGCGGCGGCCCGGCGCAGGGCCTCTTCCTTTGCCCCGGGCGCGTCCAGGGGCCCGTCGACGAGGCCGGCGAAGCCGATCGCGATCCGCTCGCCGCCGATCGGCACGAGGCCGACCTCGGCACTCTCGCCCGGCCCGAACCGCACGGACGATCCGGCGGGCACCGCGAGCCGCATGCCGTAGGCCCGTTCGCGCGGGAAGTCGAGGCGCGGGTTGGCCTCGAAGAAGTGGAAGTGCGAGGTGACGGAGACCGGCACGGCCGCGGTGTTGGTGACCGTGAGCCGTACGGCCGCCTCCGGCTCGGCGTGCTCCGGTCCCGGCAGCAGCGCGCCCGGACCCAGCTCGCCCAGCCCGCCTCCCGCGATCGGGTCGGAGACCACCGCGAGCCGTGAGCCGTCGTCGAAGACGGCCTCGACGTGGACCTCGGTGACCACGTCCGCCACGCCGGGCAGGACGTCGTCCGGGCCGAGCACCGTGCGGGCGCGCTCGATCGCCTCGGCGAGCCGGGCGCCGTCGCGGGCTGCCTCGCACACCGTGTCGGCGATCAGGGCGGTGGCCTCCGGCACATTGAGCCTCAGGCCGCGAGCCCTGCGGGCGCGGGCCAGTTCGGCGGCGGTGAACAGCAGCAGCCGGTCGCGCTCGGTGGGGGTCAGTCTCACGCCGCGGCACCTCCTTGATCGCCAAATTAGAACAACACTCTAAACATGAAATTCACAGAAAGGAACCGTTGACGGGTGAGCGATTCAACCGTCACATTGAACGTCGCTCTAACTCTCAGGCGGCCGTCGAAGGAGACCTGCCATGCCGATAGAACAGCGCGGAGTCGACACCATCCCCGAAGAGGAACGGACCAGTGGTCCGCGCGATCTGGTGTCGATCCTGCTGGGGTCCAATCTGTGTCTCGGCGTGATCATCTTCGGCTGGCTGCCGCCGTCGTTCGGACTCGGCTGGTGGGCCTCGGTCAGCTCGATCGTGGTGGGTACGGTGGTCGGCACGCTGTTCACGGCCCCGCTGGCACTGGTCTCCCTGCGCACCGGCACCAACCTGTCGACCTCCTCCGGCGCCCAGTTCGGCGTGCGCGGCCGGCTGGTCGGCTCGGTGGTCGGACTGCTGCTCGCCCTCGGCTACACCGCTCTGACCGTGTGGATCGGCGGCGACGTGATGGTCTCCGTCCTGCACCGGCTGTTCGGACTGACGCCGAGCACGGCCTCGTACGGCGTCGTCTACACCCTGCTCGCCGCGGCGACCGTCACGGGCGCGGTGTACGGCTACCGGGTGCTGCTCGCCATGTCCCGTGTGCTCGCGATCGGCATGACCGCCCTGCTGATCCTCGGCGTGATCGCCTACGCCCCGCACTTCACCACCGCCGCGCTGCCGGAGGCCGGCGGCTATCTGCTGGGCGGCTTCTGGCCGACGTGGTTCCTCGCGACGGTGGCCGCGGGACTGTCCGGTCCGATCGCCTTCATCACCCTCCTCGGCGACTACACCCGCTACATCTCCCCCACCCGGTACTCCTCCCGCCGGGTGCTGCACGCCACCTGGCTCGGCCTGATCCTCGGCCTGCTGGTCCCGCAACTGTTCGGCACCTTCACGGCCTACGGCGCCCGCGCCGCCCTCGACTACGCCGGGCCGCTGGTGGACGCCTCCCCCACCTGGTACCTGGTCCCGCTGCTGCTGTCCGCCTCCGCGGGCTCGGTCGGCAATGCGGGTCTGATGCTGTACTCGATGGGCCTCGACCTGGACGCCATCCTGCCGCGCGCCTCCCGAGCCCGCGCCACCTACACGGTCGCCGTCGTCGCCACGGCCTGCGTCTTCGCCGGCCACTTCGCCTGGGACGCGCAGTCGGCGATGACCTCCTTCGTCCTCCTGCTCACCGCGATCGGCACTCCGTGGGCGGTCATCACCCTCATCGGCTTCGCCCGCTGCCGCGGGGTGTACGACGCGGACGCCCTCCAGGTCTTCAACCGCCGCTCCCGGGGCGGCGTCTACTGGTACCGGTCCGGCTGGAACATCCAGGCGACCGTCTCCTGGGCGGTGGGCGCCGGCACCGGCCTGCTGGCGGTGTCCCTGCCGTCGTACGCGGGACCGCTGTTGTCCCTGACCGGTGGCGTGGACTGCAGCTTCCTGCTGTCGGGAGCCGTCGGCGGCCTGGTCTACCTGCTGCTCGCCCCGCGGCCCCGGCCGACGGCCCGCCTCGAGGCCGCGCAGGAACCGGCCCACGCCGACATCGGGGTCTAGGCCCTGTCGGAAGAGGCCGCTACACACACCGCCAACGGCCGTTCCCCGCCCGCCGGTTCGCGAAGTCGGCGAACGGCGGACGGGGAACGGGAAGGCGGGAAGCGGGAAGCGGCCGGTGAGGCGAAGGGCCGGGCGGGCGCCTACGCCAGTGCGTGCATCCAGCCGTGCTTGTCCTCGGTGACGCCGCGCTGGATGTCCAGCAGGGCCTGGCGGAGCTTCATCGTGACCTCGCCGGGCTCGCCGCCCGACTGCTTCCACTCGGTGCCGGTGCGCTTGACGGTGCCGACCGGGGTGATGACGGCGGCCGTGCCGCAGGCGAAGACCTCCGTCAGCGTGCCGTTCTCGGAGTCGCGCTGCCACTGGTCGATGGAGACGCGGGCCTCCTCGGACTCGTAGCCGAGGTCGCGGGCGACCGTCAGCAGCGAGTCACGGGTGACGCCCTCCAGGATCGAACCGCTCAGGGACGGAGTGACGATTTTGTCGCCGTACACGAAGTACAGGTTCATGCCGCCGAGTTCCTCGACCCACTTGTGCTCCACGGCGTCGAGGTAGCAGACCTGGTCGCAGCCCTCGGCGGCGGCCTCGGCCTGAGCGAGCAGGGAGGCCGCGTAGTTGCCGCCCGTCTTGGCGTCGCCCATGCCACCGGGGACGGCGCGGACGCGGTCCTCGGAGGCCCAGATGGAGACGGGCTTCACACCGCCCGGGAAGTACGCGCCCGCCGGGGAGGCGATCACGAGGAACAGGTACTCGTTGGCGGGTTTGACGCCCAGCCCGACCTCGGTGGCGATCATGAACGGGCGCAGGTACAGGGACTCCTCGCCGCCGTGCGCCGGGACCCACGCCTTGTCCTGCCGGACCAGGACGTCACAGGCCTCGATGAAGGTCTCGACGGGCAGCTCGGGCATGGCCAGGCGGCGGGAGGACGCCTGGAAGCGCTTGGCGTTCTTCTCCGGACGGAACGTGGCGACCGAGCCGTCGGGCCGGCGGTAGGCCTTCAGGCCTTCGAAGATCTCCTGCGCGTAGTGCAGGACGTGCGTGGCGGGGTCGAGCGAGATCGGCGCGTACGGAACGAGCTGGCCGTCGTGCCAGCCCCGGCCCTCCGTCCACCTGATCGTCACCATGTGGTCGGTGAAGTGGCGGCCGAATCCGGGGTTGGCCAGGATCGCCTCCCGCTCCGTGTCGGAGAGCGGGTTGGCCGAAGGCTTGAGCTCGATCGTGGGCGTCGTCATGAGTGAGTGTCCTTCACCGAGTTTGTTGTGACAGGCCGCGCTCACGCCCGTACGGCCGGATGGCCTGTGCTAGGACGTCCGAGCATTCCCTCATACCGCGGCTCCGCGTTCGATTATCGCGCGGAGCCGACGGCGGAAGAAAACGGGGTGAATGCGGCCCAGGGAATGATGGTGGCACCCGACGGCGGACAGGGGGAAGCCGCCGGGCGCGGAAGCGACCCGACGGCTTCGAAGTTTCGAGCGGCGGCCGGGTCAGCCCGCTACTCGTACGCGGAGCGCGTCGCCGATCTCGGCGGTGGTGCGCGCGGGCAGCGCGCCGCGCTCCGCGAGGTCGGCGGAGACGGCGTCCTCGATCCGGGCCGCCTCGGACTCGTAGCCGAGATGGCGCAGCAGCAGGGCGACGGACAGGACCGTGGCGGTGGGGTCGGCCTTGCCCTGACCTGCGATGTCCGGGGCCGAGCCGTGGACCGGCTCGAACATGGACGGGAAGTCGCCGCTCGGGTTGATGTTGCCGGAGGCGGCGACGCCGATGCCGCCGGAGACGGCCGCGGCGAGGTCGGTGATGATGTCGCCGAAGAGGTTGTCGGTGACGATGACGTCGAACCGCTCGGGCTGGGTCACCAGGTAGATGGTGGCCGCGTCGACGTGGATGTACTCGGTGGCGACCTCGGGGTACTCCTCGGCCACCTTGTTGAAGATGTTCGTCCACAGGTGGCCCGCGAAGGTCAGCACGTTGTTCTTGTGGACCAGTGTGAGCTTCTTGCGCGGACGGGCCTGGGCGCGGGCGAAGGCGTCGCGGACCACGCGCTCGACACCGAAGGCCGTGTTGACGGAGACCTCGGTGGCGACCTCGTGCTCGGTGCCCTTGCGGATGGTGCCGCCGTTGCCCGTGTACGGGCCCTCGGTGCCCTCGCGGACGACGACGAAGTCGATCTGCGGGTCGCCCGCCAGCGGGGTGGCGACTCCGGGCAGGAGCTTGCTCGGGCGCAGGTTGACGTGGTGGTCGAAGGCGAAGCGGAGCTTGAGCAGGAAGCCGCGCTCCAGGACGCCGGAGGGCACCGACGGGTCGCCGATGGCACCGAGCAGGATGGCGTCGTGCCGCCCAAGCTGCTCCAGGTCGGAGTCGGTGAGGGTCTCCCCGGTGGCGTGGTAGCGCCGGGCGCCGAAGTCGTACTCCTTGGTCTCCAGCTTCACATCCTGCGGTAGGGCGGCGGACAGGACCTTCAGGCCCTCGGCCACGACTTCCTGGCCGATTCCGTCACCGGGGATCACTGCGAGATCGATGCTGCGAGACATGTCGGCACCCTACTCCTCGTCCCATGAGATGACATGGAGCGTCCGCGATCCGGACACCCCGGGGAGACTCGGGGACCTCAGTGACCCGTCTGGCCGCCGTTGTCGCGGCGGTCGAGGGCGCGCTGGAGGGCGGCGGCGGCGTTCTTGCGGTCGGACTCGCTGGTGCGCGGGGTGTGGCGGACGCGGCGGCGGACGGTCGTCTCGGGCATGGGAATCGACTCCTTCGAGCAGCACGGAGTACGGAAAAGAAGACTGACGAGACTCCCCCACTGCCTAATGGGCGTGGGCGGCACCCCCGGAAGGGGCGGAAAGCCTGCCGCAGGGGTGACCTGCACGGGCCCGGCTCACGACCGCCATTCGCTGGATCAAGCGAGACGCTCGGTTCCTACAAAACTAGGTGAGGACCGGGCGTCTGTCTCCACAATTACTCGGACTTCCTACTATCTGAGACGGTGGATTGGGTCACGCCCCACTGACCTGGGCTTTTCCCTCTGACTCAAATGGCTCCGCCCCCGGTCCGGAGGGGTGCTTCCGGAGCGGGGGCGGGGTTCAGGGGGTACCGCGCGGGCGTCAGCCCATGTGCGGGTAGGTGTAGTCGGTCGGCGCGACCAGGGTCTCCTTGATGGCGCGGGTCAGGGTCCAGCGCATCAGGTTCTGCGGGGCGCCGGCCTTGTCGTTGGTGCCGGAGGCGCGGCCGCCGCCGAAGGGCTGCTGGCCGACCACGGCGCCGGTCGACTTGTCGTTGATGTAGAAGTTGCCGGCCGCGTAGCGCAGCTTCTCCATCGTGTACGCCGCGGCGGCGCGGTCGCCGGCGATGACCGAGCCGGTCAGGGCGTAGTCCGACACCGACTCCATCTGGGTCAGCATCTCGTCGTACTTCTCGGCCGAGCTGTCGTCGTAGACGTACACCGCGAGGATCGGGCCGAAGTACTCGGTCGTGAAGACCTCGTTCTCCGGGTCGGTGCACTCGATGACGGTCGGGCGGACGAAGTAGCCGACCGAGTCGTCGTAGGTGCCGCCCGCGACGATCGTGCAGGACGGGTCCTCCTGGGCCCGGTCGATCGCCGCCTTGTTCTTCGCGAAGGAGCGGTCGTCGATGACCGCGCCGATGAAGTGCGACAGGTCGGTGACGTCACCCATGGTCAGGGAGTCGACCTCGGCGGCGAACTCCTCCTTGAAGCCGGAGTTCCAGATCGACGCCGGGATGTAGGCGCGGGAGGTGGCGCTGCACTTCTGGCCCTGGTACTCGAAGGCACCGCGGGTCAGCGCGGTCTTCAGCACCGCGCGGTCGGCCGACGGGTGGGCCACCACGAAGTCCTTGCCGCCGGTCTCGCCGACCAGGCGCGGGTAGGCGCGGTACTTCTCGATGTTGTCGCCGACCGTCTTCCACAGGTACTGGAAGGTCTTGGTCGAACCGGTGAAGTGGATGCCGGCCAGGTCGCGGTGGTTCAGGGCGACCTCGGAGACCTCGATGCCGTCACCGGTGACGAGGTTGATGACGCCCTTGGGCAGGCCCGCCTCCTCGAGCAGCTTCATGAGCAGCACGGCGGCGTGCGTCTGGGTCGGGGACGGCTTCCAGATCACCACGTTGCCCATGAGGGCCGGCGCGGTGGGCAGGTTGGCAGCGATCGCCGAGAAGTTGAACGGCGTGATCGCGTAGACGAAGCCCTCCAGCGGGCGGTGGTCCATGCGGTTCCACACGCCCGGGGAGTTGGCCGGGGGCTGCTCGGCGAGGATCTGGCGGGCGTAGTGGACGTTGAAGCGCCAGAAGTCCACCAGCTCGCAGGGGCTGTCGATCTCGGCCTGCTGCGCGGTCTTGGACTGGCCGAGCATCGTGGAGGCGGCGATCGTCTCGCGCCACGGGCCGGACAGCAGCTCGGCGGCGCGCAGGATGATCGCGGCACGGTCGTCGAAGGACATCGCGCGCCAGGCCGGAGCCGCGGCCAGGGCGGCGTCGATCGCGTCCTGGGCGTCGGCCTTCGTGGCGTTGCGGTAGGTGCCGATGACGGCCTTGTGGTTGTGCGGCTGGACGACCTCGAAGGACTCGCCCCCGCCCATGCGCTGGACACCGTCGATGGTGCAGGGCAGGTCGATCGGGTTCTCGGCCAGCTCCTTGAGCTTGGCCTCCAGGCGGGCGCGCTCGGGCGAGCCGGGGGCGTAGCCGTGCACCGGCTCGTTGACGGGCGTGGGGACCTGGGTCACAGCGTCCATGGGTTCCGAACTCCTTGACTTGAGCGGTGTTGCGAGCGGGGTGCGGAGGCTCAGCCCTTGCTGACCATCGAGCGGAGGAAGAAGCGCAGGTTGGCCGGCTTCTCCGCGAGGCGGCGCATGAAGTAGCCGTACCAGTCGGTGCCGAAGGCGGTGTAGACGCGCATGCGGTGGCCCTCGGCGGCCAGGCGCAGGTGCTCGTCGCTGCGGATGCCGTACAGCATCTGGAACTCGTACTCGTCGAGCTTGCGTCCGGCGGTGCGGGCCAGTTCCTGCCCGATCGAGATCAGGCGCGGGTCGTGGGAGCCGATCATGGGGTATCCGTCGCCCTGCATCAGAACGCGCAGGATGCGGACGTACGCCTTGTCGATCTCGTGCTTGTTCTGGTAGGCGACCTCGGCGGGCTCCTTGTAGGCGCCCTTCACCAGGCGGACCCGGCTGCCGTTCGCGGCGAGGCGGCGGGCGTCGGCCTCGGTGCGGAAGAGGTAGGCCTGGATGACGCAGCCGGTCTGCGGGAAGTCCTTCCGCAGTTCCTCGTGGATGGCGAACATCGAGTCGAGGGTGGTGTGGTCCTCGGCGTCCAGGGTGACCGTCGTGCCGATGGCGGCGGCGGCCTCGACGACCGGGCGGACGTTCTTCAGCGCCAGCTCGTGGCCGTGCTCCAGGGCCTGGCCGAACATGGACAGCTTCACGGACATCTCGACCTTCGGACCGAGCTCCAGGTCCTTGATCCGGTCGATCAGCTCCAGGTACGCGTCCCGCGCGGCGGCGGCCTGCTCGGGGGTGGTGATGTCCTCGCCGACCACGTCCATGGTCAGTTCCAGACCCCTGGCGGTGAGGTCGTCGATGATCGGGACGATGTCGCCGACGGTCTCGCCCGGGATGAAGCGGTCGACGACCTGCTTCGTCCCCGGGGCCGCCGAGATCAGGCGTCGCATCCGGTCGCTGCGCGACGCGGCGAGAATCACGGGACCCAGCACGGGGCACCTCCACACAAACAAGCAACACAAGGCCGCAGCCCGACGGTTCGGGGGCGGCACGGAGAACCACCGTGAAAGTAAAGGTTTCCTCAGATCGTCGGCCATCGACAGCTGTCACGCATCCGCGCACGTGATCTCAGACAGATGTATGAAAGCCATGCGGAAATGCGGGAGAATGCCCGAGTGACATCCAGTTACAAGGGTGACTACCAGGAGCTGGTCGACGAGATCTCGGAGCTGCTCGGCGCGCCGGCCACCCTGGAGAACCGGAACTTCGAGCTGATCGCCTTCGGCGCCTACGACAGCGAGGGCGACCTGGATCCGTCCGCCCTGGACCCGGTGCGCACCCGCTCGATCCTGACCCGCCGCTCCACGGCGGCCGTCCGCCACTGGTTCGAGGGCTTCGGCATCACCCGGGCGACCGGTCCGGTGCGGATCCCGCGGACCCCGGAGGCGGGCGTGTACCGGGGACGGATCTGCCTTCCGGTCCGCCATCGGGGTGTCGTCCTCGGCTACGTCTGGCTCCTGGACTACGACCCCGGGCCCACCGAGCGTCAGCTGGCCGCGGCCATGCTGGTGACCGGGCGGATCGGCGCGCTGCTGGCGGAAGAGGCCCAGCACGGCGCGGACCTCACCCGGGAGCTGCGGGCGGTGCTGACCGCCGAGCCGGGCTGGCCGCGGGACATGGCAGTGGCGGAGCTGCGGACGGCGCTGGGGGTCAGCGCGGACGGACCGCACACGGTGGTGTGCGTGGCCCCCTGGCCGTCGGCGGACCCGGACGACGCCCCCTCGGTGCGCACCCTGCCGGGCGCCAGGGCCCTGTGCGCGATCCCCTGGGGGACGAGTGGCCAGAGCCTGGTCCTGCTGGTCAGCCTGCGCTCCACGGACACCCTGACACCGGCGGTGTCGGCGGCGACCCGCCTGCTGGAGCAGGCGGCCGCATCGGGGTCCGGCGGCGCGGGCCGCACCGGTGCCGGGACCGGAGGGGCCTCCGCCCAGGACGGGACGACCGGACGAGACGGCGGGCCGGGCCGAACCGCCGCGGGCGGCGGCGGGGTGGCCGCGGGGATCGCCGCGGCGCGGACGGGGCTCGACGAACTGGGGACCGCGTGGGCGGAGGCCTCTGCGGCGGCGCGGGCCGCCCTGGCGGAGCCGCGGCTGGGGCCGGTCGCGCGGTGGGCGGCCATCGGGCCGTACCGGCTGCTCACCGGGCTGCCGCCGGAGGCCGCGCACGACCCCGCGCTGCACGGGCTGCTCTCCCCCGCCCACCAGGAACTGGCCCGCACCGCCGAGGCCTATCTCGACTGCGCGGGACAGGCCGGGCGCACCGCCGCCGAGCTGGGCATCCACCGCCAGACGCTGTACTACCGCCTGTCCCGGGTGGAGCAGCTGACAGGCCTCGACCTGGACGACGGCGAGGACCGGCTGCTGCTGCACATGGCGCTGAAGGCGGCGCGGCTCTAGGCCCTGTCGTCAAATTCCCGCCTGCCCCGCGACGCCTGGCACGCACTCTCGCCACACCGGGCGAAAGCCCAAGTACGTCCAGTACGAGGACTTCCGCCCGGCACGCCGAGAGCACGCACCAGACGCCGCGGAGCCGCCCTTCGGGCGACGACGGGAATGTGACGACAGGACCTAGGACTCCCGCCCGGTGCCCGCGATCACTCGGCGCAGCCCCTCGGTGAGCTGGTCGGCGTCGGTCGCCGAGTCCGGGTCGAAGAGCCACTGGACCATCAGCCCGTTGAGGAGGGTGATGTAGAACCGGCCCTCCGTCTCGACGGTCTCCTTGTCGAGTTCGCTCTCCGGGATGCCGGTGAACAGGGAGGCCAGGCCCGAACGCCCGTCCCGCTGAGCCTCGCCCAGCATCCGGCGCACCTCCGGGATCCGGTCGCCCTGGAGGACGAGTTCGAAGCTCAGCAGCCAGATCGCCCGCGCCCCGGGGAGCGAACCGATGACGTTCGCCCATATGCCCTGGAACCGTTCCAGCGACCCCAGGGGCGCCGTTTCCGCGGCACCCGTACCCCAGCCCTGGTCCTGTCCCTGGCCCTCCCCCACGCCTTCGATCAACGAGACGTACGCCTGGACCAGCAGCGCGTCCTTCGAGCCGTAGTGGTAGCCGATCGAGCCGAGGTTGGTTCCCGACTCCTTCACGATGTCGCGCGCGGTCGTGCGCACGAAGCCCTTCTGCAGCAGGCAGCGCTTGGCGCCCTCGAGCAGATCCTCACGGTGTCCCATGCCTGCCACCCTACCCGCGATTCATACAACCGTCCCAGACAAGCGACTTATACAGGCGTACTAGACAAGCGTTTAAGACGTTCGTACAGTACGAGGCATGACGAACTCGACGAGCACCACCACGACCCCGTCCGCGAAGGCGCCGCGTGCCGGGCGACGCGAATGGACCGCTCTCGGCGTGCTGATGCTGCCGCTGCTGCTGGTCTCGATGGACGTCTCGGTCCTGTACTTCGCCATCCCGGCGATCAGCGCGGACCTGGAGCCGAGCGGCACCCAGCAGCTGTGGATCTTCGACATCTACGCCTTCGTCCTGGCCGGCCTGCTGATGACGATGGGCTCGCTCGGCGACCGCATCGGCCGCCGCAAACTGCTGCTGATCGGCGCCGCCGCCTTCGGAGCCGCCTCGCTGGTGGCGGCGTACGCGGGCAGCGCCGAGACCCTGATCGCCGCCCGCGCGGTCCTCGGCATCGGCGGGGCGACCCTGATGCCGTCCACGATGGCGCTGGTCCGCACGATGTTCACCGACCCCGCCCAGCGCGCGAAGGCCATCGGCATCTGGTCCGGTGTGATGACCGCCGGGATCGCGCTCGGATCCGTGCTGAGCGGCGTGCTGGTCCAGTTCTTCTGGTGGGGCTCGGTGTTCCTGGTCAACCTGCCCGCGATGGTGCTGCTGCTGGCGCTCGGCCCGTTCCTGCTCCCCGAGTCGAAGAGCTCCGAGCCGGGCCGCTTCGACCTGCTGAGCGTGCCGCTGTCCATGGCGGCGGTGCTCCCCGTGATCTACGGGCTGAAGAAGATCCCGTCCGAGGGCGCGCACCCGCTCTACGTCGTCTCCGTCGCCGTCGGCCTGCTCTTCGCCGCCCTCTTCGTCCACCGCCAGCGCACGGCGGCCTCGCCGATGATCTCCCCGGCCCTGTTCCGCGGCCGGGGCTTCGCACCCGCGGTGGTCCTCAACCTCGTCTCGTCCTTCGCGATGATGGGCTCGGCGTTCTTCACCACGCAGTACCTCCAGTCGGTGCTCGGCAAGAGCGCGATGGAGGCGGCCCTGTGGGCGCTGCTGCCGTCCGTGCCGATCGGAATGGCCGCACCGACGGCCGCCGCGCTGGTCCAGAAGGGCGTCAACCGGGCCTACGTCGTGACGGCGGGCTTCGCGATCGCCGCGGTGGGCTACGGCCTGCTGGCCCTGGCCGGCACGGACTCGCTCTGGCTGGTGCTGGTCGCGGCCGGAGTCCTCGCCTCGGGCATCGTGACGGTGCTGTCCCAGATGACCGACCTGGCGCTGAGCGCGGCCCCGGTGGAGAAGGCGGGCGCGGCCTCCTCGCTGCTGGAGACCGGCGCGGAGTTCGGCGGCGCCCTGGGTATGGCGGTCCTCGGCTCGATCGGCACGGCGATCTACCGCCATGGGATTCCGTCCTCCGCCCCGGCGGCCGCGCACGAGACCCTGGGTGGCGCGCTGGCCATCGCCCGGCAGGCGCCGGGGCGCGCGGGAGACGCCCTGGCCACCGCCGCCCGGGAAGCCTTCACCAGCGGGATGCACGGCGCGGCGCTCACCGGAGCGGCGGTCCTGCTCCTCGCGGCGGCCGGTGCGGCGACGACACTGCGCCGGATCCACGTCAGGGAAGCGGCAGCGCCGGCCGAGGTGGCGGGGGCTGCGGCCTGAGAGTCATCCACAGCACGGGAAAACGCCGGACGGGCTCGAGCAGCCCGTCCGGCGTTTGAGGACGATCCCGTTCAGGGCGAACGGGGGTCCGGGGGGCAGCGCCCCCGGGGGACGGCGACCTCAACCGGGGGTCACCTGAAACGAACGGCGACTTCAGACCAGGTTGACCGAGCGGGCGGACGTGGCGCCGATCTCCTCCGCGACCTCCGCAAGCACTCCGGCGGGCACCGTGTCGTCGACCGTCAGCACCGCCAGCGCCTCCCCGCCCGCGACCGCGCGGGCGACCTGCATACCGGCGATGTTGATGCCGGCCTCGCCGATGACACGGCCGACGGTGCCGACGACACCGGGACGGTCCTCGTAGCGCAGGACGACCATGTGGTCGGCAAGCGCGAGGTCGACGTCGTACTCACCGACCGCGACGATCTTCTGGAGGTGCTTGGGGCCGGCCAGCGTGCCGGAGACGGAGACCTCCTCGCCGTCCGCGAGCGTGCCGCGCACGGTGACGACGTTGCGGTGGTCGGCCGACTCCGAACTGGTGGTCAGGCGCACCTCCACACCCCGCTCCTGGGCGAACAGTGGCGCGTTGACGTAGGACACCGTCTCGTCGACGACGTCCTCGAAGACGCCCTTGAGCGCGGAGAGTTCCAGCACCTTCACGTCGTGCTGGGTGATCTCGCCGTACACCTCGACGTCGAGGCGGACCGCGACCTCGCCCGCGAGCGCGGTGAAGATACGGCCGAGGCGCTCGGCGAGCGGCAGGCCCGGCTTGACGTCCTGGGCGATGACGCCGCCCTGGACGTTGACCGCGTCCGGGACGAGCTCGCCGGCGAGGGCGAGGCGGACGGACTTGGCGACGGCGATGCCGGCCTTCTCCTGGGCCTCGTCGGTGGAGGCGCCCAGGTGCGGGGTGGACACGACCTGGTCGAACTCGAACAGCGGCGAGTCCGTGCACGGCTCCTTGGCGTACACGTCCAGACCGGCGCCCGCCACGCGGCCTTCCTTGAGGGCCGAGTACAGCGCCTCCTCGTCGACGATCCCGCCGCGCGCGGCGTTGACGATGCGCACGCTCGGCTTGACCTTGTGCAGCGCCTCCTCGCCGATCAGGCCGAGGGTCTCGGGCGTCTTGGGCAGGTGCACGGTGATGAAGTCGGAGACCTCGAGCAGCTCGTCCAGCGTCAGCACCTTGACGCCCATCTGCGCGGCCCGCGCGGGCTGCACGTACGGGTCGTAGGCGACGACCTTCATGCCGAAGGCCGACATGCGCTGGGCGACCAGGGCCCCGATGCGGCCGAGGCCGACGACGCCGAGGGTCTTCTCGGCGAGTTCCACGCCGGTGTACTTGCTGCGCTTCCACTCGCCGTTCTTCAACGCGGCGTTGGCCTGCGGGATGTTGCGGGCGGTGGCGAGGAGCAGACCGCAGGCCAGCTCGGCGGCGGTCACGATGTTGGAGGTCGGGGCGTTCACGACCATCACGCCGGCCTTGGTGGCGGCGGAGACGTCGACGTTGTCCAGGCCGACGCCGGCTCGTGCGACGACCTTGAGCTTGTTCGCCGCGGCGACGGCCTCGGCGTCGACCTTGGTCGCCGAGCGGATCAGGATCGCGTCCACGTCGGCGATGGCGGGGAGCAGTTCGGCCCGGTCGGCGCCGTTGCAGTGCCGGATCTCGAAGTCCGGGCCGAGCGCGTCGACGGTCGCGGGCGACAGCTCTTCAGCAATGAGTACGACGGGTTTCGAGCTCACGTGAGTCCTCACAGATCTGGGGGCACCTCCCATGCCTTGAAAAGCTAGGGGGGAGCATGCGGACGGCCGTGTCCCGACGGCCGCAGGCTGAGGAGGGGGCTAGCCGCGTGGAAGACGCACGACGCTGTGGGCCTGACGCGTTGTAGTTCAGAAGTGTAGTGGCGCCGCATGCATCGTATTGCGCCACTGCGGAAGGATCACCCGTCCGTGGCTGGACGGGCGGGACAACACCGCGAACCGGCCACGGACCGGCGGCGTCGCCCGGGTTCGCCGAAGGGGCCGGAGCGGTATCGCCCCGGCCCCTTCGGCACGAGGCTCAGGCCTCCTCGTTCACCCAGCTCATCAGCTTGCGCAGCTCCTTGCCGGTGGTCTCCAGCAGGTGCTCGGAGTCCTGCTTCTTGTACTCGTTGTACTTCTTCAGACCGCCGTGGTACTCGTCCATCCAGGTGCGCGCGAAGGAGCCGTCCTGGATCTCGGCGAGGACCTTCTTCATCTCGGCCTTGGTGGCGTCGGTGATGATGCGCGGGCCGGTGACGTAGTCGCCCCACTCGGCGGTCTCGGAGATCGACCAGCGCATCTTCTCCAGGCCGCCCTCGTACATGAGGTCGACGATCAGCTTCAGCTCGTGCAGGCACTCGAAGTAGGCGATCTCCGGCTGGTAGCCCGCCTCGACCAGGGTCTCGAAGCCGGCCTTCACCAGCGCCGCGGTGCCACCGCACAGGACGGCCTGCTCACCGAACAGGTCCGTCTCGGTCTCCTCGGTGAAGGTCGTCTTGATGACGCCCGCGCGGGTGCCGCCGATGCCCTTGGCGTACGACAGGGCCAGCGCGAAGGCGTTGCCCGAGGCGTCCTGCTCGACGGCGACGATGCAGGGAACGCCGCGGCCCTCCTCGTACTGGCGGCGCACCAGGTGGCCCGGGCCCTTGGGGGCGACCATGCAGACGTCCACGCCGGCCGGGGGCTTGATGAAGCCGAAGCGGATGTTGAGGCCGTGGCCGAAGAACAGCGCGTCGCCGTCCTTCAGGTTCGGGGCGATGGACTCCTCGTAGACCTGGGCCTGGATCGGGTCCGGCACCAGGATCATGATGACGTCGGCCTCCGCGGTGGCCTCCGCCGGGGTGACCACGCGCAGGCCCTGCTCCTCGGCCTTGGCCTTGGACTTGGAGCCCTCGTGCAGACCGACCCGGACGTCGACACCGGAGTCGCGCAGCGACAGGGCGTGGGCGTGGCCCTGGCTGCCGTAGCCGATGACCGCGACCTTGCGGCCCTGGATGATGGACAGGTCGGCGTCAGCGTCGTAGAACAGCTCGGCCACTTTGGGTTCTCTCCTTGGTGTGCAGTTTGTGCTTCCCACCGTATGCCGGTGGGGACGGAAGGTCTCGGAGTCTCGGTATCCGGGCGGCCGGTGTCACCCGACCGCCCGGACCCCGATCATGCGGAACGGTCCAGGGCGCGCAGCGACCGGTCGGTGATCGAGCGGGCGCCGCGTCCGATCGCGATCGTTCCGGACTGGACCAGCTCCTTGATGCCGAACGGCTCCAGCATCCTGAGCATGGCCGAAAGCTTGTCGCTGGAACCGGTGGCCTCGATGGTCACCGCCTCCGGGGAGACGTCGACGGTCTTGGCGCGGAACAGCTGGACGATCTCGACGATCTGGGAGCGCGTCTCGTTGTCGGCGCGCACCTTCACCAGGACGAGTTCGCGCTGCACGGCATGCGACGGCTCCAGCTCGACGATCTTCAGCACGTTGACCAGCTTGTTGAGCTGCTTGGTCACCTGCTCCAGCGGGAAGTCCTCGACGCTGACCACGATGGTGATGCGGGAGATGTCGGGGTGCTCGGTGACGCCGACCGCGAGGGAGTCGATGTTGAAGCCGCGACGGGAGAACAGGGCGGCGATCCGGGCGAGGATGCCGGGTGTGTTCTCGACGAGGACCGAGAGGGTGTGCTTGGACATGGTTCTCACTCAGCTCTCTGTCAGTCGTCTTCGTTGTCGCCGAAGTCGGGGCGGACGTCGCGGGCGGCCATGATCTCGTCGTTGGAGGTGCCGGCGGCGACCATCGGCCAGACCATCGCGTCCTCGTGGACGATGAAGTCGACGACGACCGGGCGGTCGTTGATGGAGTTCGCCTCCTCGATCACCTTGTCGAGGTCCTCCGGGGACTCACAGCGGATGGCGTGGCAGCCCATGGCCTCCGACAGCTTCACGAAGTCGGGGACGCGGGTGCCCCTGGCCTCCGGGTTGACGTCGTCGGGGCCGGAGTGCAGCACCGTGTTGGAGTACCGCTGGTTGTAGAACAGGGTCTGCCACTGGCGGACCATCCCCAGGGCGCCGTTGTTGATGACGGCGACCTTGATCGGGATGTTGTTCAGCGCGCAGGTGGTGAGTTCCTGGTTGGTCATCTGGAAGCAGCCGTCGCCGTCGATCGCCCAGACGGTCTTCTGCGGCTGCCCGGCCTTGGCACCCATCGCGGCCGGGACCGCGTAGCCCATGGTTCCGGCGCCGCCGGAGTTCAGCCAGGTGGCGGGCTTGTCGTACTGGATGAAGTGCGCGGCCCACATCTGATGCTGGCCGACACCCGCGGCGAAGACCGTGCCCTCGGGGGCGAGCTGCCCGATGCGCTCGATGACCTGCTGCGGGGAGAGCGAGCCGTCCGCGGGCTGCTCGTAGCCGAGCGGGTAGGTCTCGCGCCAGCGGGCGAGGTCGTTCCACCAGGCGGTGTAGTCGCCGCGGTGGCCCTCGCTGTGCTCCTTCTGGACAGCCTGGATCAGGTCGGCCAGGACCTCGCGGGCGTCCCCGACGATCGGCACGTCGGCTGCGCGGTTCTTGCCGATCTCGGCCGGGTCGACGTCGGCGTGGACGATCTTGGCGTACGGGGCGAAGCTGTCCAGCTTGCCGGTGACGCGGTCGTCGAAGCGGGCTCCGAGGGCGACGATCAGGTCGGCCTTCTGCAGCGCGGTGACGGCGGTGACCGCACCGTGCATGCCCGGCATTCCCACGTGCAGCGGGTGGCTGTCGGGGAATGCGCCGAGCGCCATCAGAGTGGTGGTGACGGGCGCTCCGGTGAGTTCCGCGAGGACCTTCAGCTCGGCCGTGGCGCCGGCCTTGATGACGCCGCCGCCGACGTAGAGCACGGGCCGCCGCGCGGAGGTGATGAGCTTGGCCGCCTCGCGGATCTGCTTGGCGTGCGGCTTGGTGACCGGGCGGTAGCCGGGCAGGTCCATGACCGGCGGCCAGGAGAAGGTCGTCTGCATCTGCAGCACGTCCTTCGGAATGTCGACGAGGACCGGACCGGGGCGACCGGTCGAGGCGATGTGGAACGCCTCCGCGATCGTCTTCGGGATGTCCTCGGCCTTGGTGACCAGGAAGCTGTGCTTGGTGATCGGCATCGTGATGCCGACGATGTCCGCCTCCTGGAAGGCGTCCGTGCCGATCGCCTTGGAGACGACCTGGCCGGTGATCGCGACCAGCGGCACCGAGTCCATGTTGGCGTCGGCGATCGGCGTCACCAGGTTGGTGGCACCGGGGCCCGAGGTGGCCATGCAGACGCCGACCTTGCCGGTCGCCTGTGCGTAACCGGTGGCCGCGTGGCCCGCACCCTGCTCGTGACGGACGAGCACGTGGCGCACCCGGCTGGAGTCCATCATCGGGTCGTACGCGGGAAGGATCGTGCCGCCGGGAATGCCGAATACGGTGTCGACCCCGACCTCCTCAAGCGAGCGGATGAGGGACTTCGCACCCGTGACGTGCTCGGGCGCGGACGGGTGTCCTCCGGATCGGGGCCGCGGCTGCGGATGAGGGGCCCCGGTGGCCTGCTCGGTCATCGGCATTCTCTTCTCGATGCTGAGGGTTTTTGCGAGGTTTGGGCGGAGTTCGGACGCTGCACGCCAGGTGCTCGTGCAACAAAAAACCCCTCGTGCCGCAAGGCAAGCGAGGGGAAGCGCGCCGGTGTGGTCGCTGGGTTCCGGATCGTCGTCCGGTGGGTCCCAGCTCAGCCGACGCGCTGTCCAAGTACGAGAATTCGGGTGCGCATGGAAATGACCCTCCCTCCGGCACGCACCCGGTGTCAAGTGGGTGGGACGGGAGTCTCATTATGTGAGCGGAGGGTCGTCCCGCCTCCGAAGACGACGGGCACCGCCGCGGTATAGGCCCCGGCGCTCCCCCCGGCGAACACCGGTTCGGCCGGACCGTGCGGCACCGGGTAGCGGCCGGAGGTGAGCGCCCGGCGCAGCCGGTGCTCGTCCAGCGCGCCGGAGAACGCCATGCCCTGCCCGTGGGTGCAGCCCATCGCGCGCAGGGCCACGACCTGCTCCGGCAGGTCCACGCCGTCGGCCACGGACCGGAGCCCGAGGTCGGCGGCGATCCGGAGCAGACCGCTGGTGATCTTGTGCAACCGGGCGGACTCGACGACGCCCTCGATCAGACTGCGGTCGAGCCGCAGCGCGTCGACAGGAAGCCTTCTGAGGGCCGTGACGGCCCCGTGGCCGCTGCCGAAGCCGTCCAGCGCGATGCGCACACCGAGCCGCCGCAGTGCGGCCAGGCGCCGCTCCAGCTCGTCCAGCGGCACCCGCGGGTCGGTGTCGGACAGCTCGATCACGAGGGCTCCGGACGGCAGCCCGTGCCGGGTCAGCATGGCCTCCACGGAGCCGGGCGGCAGCGAGCGGTCCACCAGACGGCGGGCGCCCATCCGGACCACCACGGACACGTTCGGGCCGGCCGTGGCACGCTCGGCGGCCTGCGCGACGGCCTCCTCCAGCAGCCAGCGACCCAGTTCGGCCGTCCTGTCGCTGTCCTCGGCCACCCGCAGGAACTCGGCGGGTGTGAAGAGCACACCCTGCGAGGACCGCCAGCGCGCCTGGGCGGCGACAGAGGTGATCCGGCCGTCGTCGAGACGGACCACCGGCTGGTGCAGCAGGGTGAACTCGCCCTCGTGCAGGGCGTTTCTGAGCCGGGTGGCCAGCTCCGCCTTGCGGACGACGTCCTGCTGCATCTGCGGCTTGTACAGCTCGACCCGGCCCTTGCCGGCCGCCTTGGCGCGGTACATGGCGAGGTCGGCGTTGCGCAGCAACTCCCCCGCGCCGAGGCCCTGTTCGGCGAAGGCCACGCCGATGGAGGCGGCCACGCGGACATCGTTGCCGTCGATGAGGTACGGCTGCGACAGCGTCACCCTGAGGCGGTCGGCGAGCTCCAGGATGTGCCGTTCGCGGGCGGTGCGATCGCGGGTGCCGTCCCCGACGATCAGGGCCGCGAACTCGTCGCCGCCCAGTCTGGACGCGGTGTCCCCGTGACGTACCGCCTCCTGGAGTCTGCGGGCGGCCTGGACGAGCAGCTCGTCCCCGGCCTGGTGCCCGATCGTGTCGTTGACGGCCTTGAAGCCGTCGAGATCGATGAAGAGCACGGCCGTGCCGTGGTCGGTCGAGCGGCGGCCGGACAGGGCCTGCTGGACGCGCTTGGTGAACAGCGCCCGGTTGGGCAGGTCGGTGAGCGGGTCGTGCTCGGCGTTGTGCTGGAGCTGCGCCTGGAGGCGCACTCTCTCGGTCACGTCCCTGCTGTTGAAGATGAGGCCGCCGTGGTGGCGGTTGATGGTCGACTCCACGTTGAGCCAGCCGCCGTCGCCGGAGCGGAAGCGGCACTCGATGCGCGCGGTGGGCTCTCGGCGCGGGCTGGCGACCAGGAAGCGGCGCACCTCGTGCACCACGCAGCCCAGGTCCTCCGGGTGGATGAGCCCGGCCAGTTCCGTGCCGACCAGTTCCTCCGCCGGCCGCCCGTACACCCCGGCGGCGGCCGGGGAGACGTACCGCAGGATCCCGTTGGGTGCGGCGATCATGATGACGTCACTGGAGCCCTGCACCAGGGACCGGAAGTGGTTCTCCTTCTGGGCCAGTTCCTGGGTGAGCGCGATGTTGTCGCGCAGCACGATGCCCTGGCGCACGACGAGCACCAGCACGACGGCGCCGGCGGTGATCAGCACCACGCGGTCGACACTGTGGCCGTTGAGCGCGTTGTACAGGACCCCCAGCGTGCACACGGCCGCGGCGAGGTACGGAGTGAGGGCGGCGAGGGAGCCCGCGAGGGGCCGGCCGGATGGGTACCGGTCGTGATCCGTGCCCTGCGCGGGCGGCCCGCCGTGCACGGGGCGCACCGCGGGCGGCCGCCCGGGCACGTGGTCGGCCGGCACGCGGCCGTGGTCCTCGGGGATGTGCCCGTAGGCGTCGGCCACGCGCGCGTGCCCGTCGGCGGGGCGCGGGTCCGGCTCACGCCCGTCCAACTGGTGTCCTTCCGCCCGATACGGCGCTGCCTGGTACGGGTCCGTGTCGTAGTGCTCGGCGGCCGGCTGCCCCGGGCGGGGCGCCGCCCACGGGGCGTACGCCAGGAGCAGGGAGCCGGCGAACCAGCCGGCGTCGAGCAGTTGCCCCGAGCGGTAGTTGTTGTGCAGCAGCGGCGAGGTGAACAGGGCGTCGCACAGCACGGTCAGGGCGAGCGCGCCGATCGCCGTGTTCACCGCGGTGCGGTTGATCGGGGAACACCGGAAGTGCAGCACGAGCACCATGGAGACCAGGGCGATGTCCAGCAGCGGGTACGCCAGCGAGAGCGCGGTGTGCGCGACGCTCGACCCGTCGAACTTGGCCGCCTGGGCGAGTGCGAGGCTCCAGGACAACGTGAGCAGCGAGCCCCCGATCAGCCACGAGTCCAGTGCCAGGCACACCCACCCGGCCCTGTTCACCGGCCGCTTGGCGAGCACGAGCAGACCGACGATCGCCGGTGGCGCGAAGCACAGGAAGAACAGGTCGGCGTAACTGGGACTGGGCACGGACGCGCCCAGGACGACCTCGTACCAGCCCCAGACCGAGTTGCCCAGGGCCGCCATCGCCGAGGAGAGGGCGAACAGCAGCCAGGCGGTTCGAAAGCGGACGTGGCGGCCGCGGGCGTACAGCGCGCACGAGACGGCGGCGGTGCCTGCCGCGGCGCTCAGCCCGAAGTCGCCCATGAACAGCGCGACCTCGCTGGAACCCCAGCCGCACGCGGCACCGACGGCGTACCCCCCGCACACCAGGGCCAGCAGGAGCTGCGGCGCCAGTCTCGAACGGCCGTCGGCGGCCGGCGGCCGGGGCGGCAGCAGCGCCCCCGGCGCGGACGGCGCCCGCAGGCCACCGTCGAACGCGGTCATGACGGGCGGTGACGGGCTCACCGGGGCCTCCCGGTCCGTGCGACCGGGTCCCCCGGCTTCCGGTGCGCCGGGTGGGCGTGCCTCCGGCGACCGCCGGGCCTGTGGTGGTGTTGGCTGTGGTGGCTGTGGTGGCCGCGTCTGCGCGCGGCCGTGCGCCAGGGCTGCCGGTGGCGGCCCCGCCGCGTCGGATCGTTCGTCCATAGGCCGTGCATCGCCCGTCGCCCCCCTCGCAGTTTGAAATGTCCGTCCCCGGCGCCGAACGGTGCGCGGCGCAGCCCCTGTCGGGACGATACACCAGTCTCGTCACGCAGGGACATAGCTTCTCTACGCTCCGTGACGACCAGCACGGATACGGGTACGGAACGCGTTCGTAAAGTCGCGGACCGTACCCGAAGCGGACTAGGCGCTTGCCGTGCCCGTCGTGAGGACCACGTTGGCGAGCGGCTCCTGGTTCACGAAACGGCGCAACTGATCCGTCAGAAGCCGCTTGGCACGCGGCATGAAGGCGGATGTGGGGCCGCCGACATGGGGGCTTATCAGCACGCCCGGCGCGTGCCACAGGGGGTGGCCCTGGGGCAGCGGCTCGGGGTCGGTGACGTCGAGGGCGGCGGTCAGACGGCCGCTGTCCAGCTCGGCGAGCAGCGCCTTGGTGTCGACCACGCCGCCGCGCGCGACGTTCACCAGCAGCGCGCCGTCCTTCATCCGCGCCAGGAAGTCCGCGTCCACCAGCCCGCGCGTGGCCTCCGTCAAGGGCGTGGACAGGACGACGACATCGGCCTGCGGGAGCAGGGAGTGAAGATCGGTGAGCGGATGCACCGGGCCGCGCTCCGTGGTGCGCGCGGAGCGCGCCACGCGCGCCACCCGCGCGACCTCGAAGGGCACGAGCCGGTCCTCGATGGCGGCCCCGATCGAGCCGTAGCCGACGATGAGGACGTTCTTGTCGGCGAGGGCGGGACGGAAGCCTCCGCCCCACTCGCCCCGGTCCTGCGCCCGGACGAAGTCGGGGACGCCGCGCAGCGAGGCCAGGATGAGCGTCAGGGCGAGCTCGCTGGTACTCGCCTCGTGCACCCCGCGCGCGTTGCACAGCCGTACGCCCGGCGGCAGGTGCCGCAGGCCCGGCTCCACGTGGTCGGTGCCGGCGGACAGCGTCTGCACGACCCGCACGGAGCTCATCCGGGGCATCGGACGCAGACCGACGCCACCGGGCTTCATGTACGGCACGACGTAGAAGGCGCAGTCGGCGGGGTCCGCGGGGAACTCCTCGGCGCCGTCCCAGAAACGGTAGGTGGGCCCCTGCGGAAGCCCCGCGATCTCGTCCGGCGGAATGGGCAGCCATACGTCAGCAGTCATGCTCAGGAGGCTATGCCAGGGGCACGCGCGGCCAGAGGTTAGGTTGGTGGGCCCCGAGAGAGGGAGGGTTACGGCCAAGTGGAGCGCAGGACGATCGGCGCGGCGGCACTCGCGGTGGGGGCCGTAGGGCTGGGGTGCATGCCGATGAGCTGGGCGTACAGCGCGTCGCGGCAGCGGGGGACGGAGTCGCTCAGGGCTGTGCACCGGGCGCTGGACCTGGGCTCGACGCTGCTGGACACGGCCGACATGTACGGCCCGTTCACCAACGAGCTGCTCCTGGGGCGGGTGCTGAAGGAGCGGCGGTCCGACGCCTTCGTCTCGACGAAGGTCGGTCTGCTGGTGGGTGAGCAGCACATCGTGGCGAACGGGCGTCCCGGCTATGTGCGGCGGGCGTGCGACGCCTCGCTCAGGCGTCTCCAGACGGACGTGATCGACCTCTACCAGTTGCACCGCGCCGATCCCGAGGTCCCGGTCGAGGAGACCTGGGGGGCGATGGCCGAACTCGTGCGGGCCGGGAAGGTGCGGGCGCTCGGCCTGTGCGCGGTGGGCGCGCGCGGCCGGCGCCGGTCCGGTGCGCGGCTGCACGACGGAACGATCCGCCAGCTGGAGCGGGTGCAGCAGGTCTTCCCGGTCAGCGCGGTGCAGGCGGAGCTGTCGGTGTGGTCGCCGGAGGCGCTGGAGTCGTTGCTGCCGTGGTGCACGGAGCGCGGGGTCGGCTTCCTGGCGGCGATGCCGCTGGGCAACGGCTTCCTGACCGGCACCCTCACCCCCGGCCAGGGGTTCGAGCCGGAAGACGTGCGGGCCCGGCATCCCCGTTTCACCGCCGAGATGATGGCCGCGAACCAGCCCATCGTGGCCGGCCTGCGGCGGACGGCCGCCCGGCACGGCAAGAACGTCACGCCCGCCCAGGTGGCGCTGGCCTGGGTACTGGCCCAGGGCCGCCATGTGATTCCGGTACCCGGCACCAAGCAGGAGCACTGGGTGACGGAGAACGCGGACGCGGCGGGGCTGCACCTGACGGCCGACGACCTGACGGAACTGGGCCACCTGCCCACGGCCCAGGGCTCGTGGGACTGAGCCACGCAACGCCTTGCACGCGGCCGACCTGGCCCGGGGGCCCGGCCCGCGCCCCCCACCACGCCGGACACCAACACGCGCCCACCCGCCTCTGCGGCACCGCACACCCGACAGCACCGGCCTCGAAAGCCTGGCCCGCGTCCGCCACCACGCTGGGCACCCACGCGCGCCCCGCCCCTGCAGCACCGGACGCCCCACAGCGCCGGCCGCGTCCTAGCGCGGCAGCCGCTGTCAGGGCGGGACGTCAGGTGTCCGGAACCGGTTCTCGCGTGGGGCGTGCGCGGTGGTTCGTGGAGGGACGGCGACCAGTGGGGCCCCACCTCGCGGCTCGGCGTGGTGCCGTGGTGCTGTCGGCGGCCCTCACCCCCGGTCGCGGGCCGTGGTGAGCCGCTCGGCCCAGGTGGAGGAACACCGCGCCCTTCCGCTCGCCGGCCAGGGGCGGGGTGGCGGATTCGGGGTCGGCGTGGGATTCGGGTGATCGGGAACCTGGGAGGTGCGGGCGGTGTAAGACAGGTAGAACCCGCCGCGTCGAAGGGACGAAGATCGTGCAACGTCGAGCTGTGACGGGCGTGCTGGCCACCGCCCTGCTGCTGACGGCCGGCTGCTCCTCCGGGGGCGCGTCGGCCGGTGGGAACGGCATGGCGCCCGGCCGTACGGCGACGGTGGCCTCGCCCTCCGGGCAGGCACCCACGGAGACCGCGCCGCCGGCCAAGGGCGCGGTGAAGGTCCTGCGCACGGTCGCGGAGGGCCTGAACAGCCCCTGGGGACTGGCCCCGGTCCCCGGCGGTGGTCTCCTCGTCTCCTCCCGTGACCAGGCGACGATCACACGGGTCGACGAGAAGACCGGGCAGAAGACCGAACTGGGCACGGTGTCGGGGGTCTCGCCGGAGGGCGAGGGCGGCCTGCTGGGCATAGCGCTGTCCCCCGACTACGCCTCCGACCACCTGATCTACGCCTACTTCACCTCGGCCTCGGACAACCGCATCGTCCGGATGCTGTACGACGACAAGAAGCCGGCCGGTATGCAACTGGGCGCACCCGACACGATCTTCAAGGGCATCCCCAAGGGAGTCATCCACAACGGCGGCCGGATCGCCTTCGGCCCCGACAGGATGCTGTACGCGGGCACGGGCGAGACCGGTGACCGAGGCCTGGCCCAGGACAGGAAGTCCCTGGGCGGCAAGATCCTGCGGCTGACCCCGGACGGCCTGCCCGCCCCGGGCAACCCGTACCCCGACTCCCCCGTGTACTCGTACGGCCACCGCAATGTGCAGGGCCTGGCCTGGGACGACAAGCAGCGTCTGTTCGCCTCCGAGTTCGGCCAGGACACCTGGGACGAGCTGAACGCGATCAAACCGGGCGGCAACTACGGCTGGCCGGACGCGGAGGGCAGGACGAACAACCCGAAGTTCCAGAACCCGATAACCCAGTGGCACACGAACGTGGCCTCCCCCAGCGGCATCGCCTACGCCGAGGGCTCCATCTGGATGGCGGGCCTGAGGGGTCAACGCCTGTGGCGGATCCCCTTGAGCGGCACCAAGCTCTCGGCGGCCCCCGAGGCGTTCCTCACCGGCACCTACGGCCGCTTGCGCACGGTGGTCTCGGCGGGCGGCGACAAGCTCTGGCTGGTCACCAGCAACACGGACGGCCGCGGCACTCCGAAGAAGGGCGACGACCGGATCCTGGAACTGGAGGTGAAGTAGCCCCCGGCGCTCACTCCCGCCCGGTTCCGGCTTCCTCCGCGGGAGGCTCGGGCGGCCGTACGACGACCTTCCCGGAGGCGAGATCGATCGGTCCGCGCCCGGGATCGTTGTCCCCGACGTCCTCTCGGGTCAGTTCCAGCCGGTTCTGCTCGTCCCGGGTGTGCTTGCGGCCGGGCGAGAACAGTTCCTCGAACACGTTGAACACGGCTTCCCTCCCGGTCGGCGTCTTCCGGTCATCCCACGACCATCTGGTCTTCGGCCCCCGGTGGGAACAGGCCCAGCCGGTGGGCCAGTGCCGCCGCCTCTCCGCGACCCGAAACACCCATTTTGGCCAGGATGTTCGAGACATGGACGCTGGCCGTCTTCGGCGAGATGAAGAGTTCCTCGGCTATCTGGCGGTTGGTGCGGCCGGCCGAGACCAGCCGCAGGACATCGCGTTCCCGGCTGGTCAGGCCCAGGGACTCGACCGGGTCGGCGGAAGCGGAGGGTTGCTGCGGGGCGCCGGTCAGGGCGAGGCGGGCGCGGCGGGCCAGCAGGGCGACGGAGTCGGCGAGCGGGCGGGCGCGCAGGTGCTCGGCGACGGCGTGCGCCAGGCGCAGCAGCTCGGTGGCCCGGTCCCGCTGGTCCTCGTCGGTGCCGAGGAGGGCCTCGGCGAGGCGGCAGCGGACGCGGGCGAGGTCGTAGGGGCGCTCCAGCGTCTCGAAGGCGGCGACGATCCCGGCCCACTCCTCCGGGCAGCTACGCCCCTCGGCCCGCAGCAGTTCGGCGCGCACCCAGCGCTCGTACGCCTGCCAGACAGGCACGTTGGTGGCCAGCGACTTGGTGGCGTGCCGGATACGCCGCAAGGTCTCGGCGCGTCCGGGGCCGGCGGCGGGCAGCCCTGCCGCGTGGGTCTCCACCGTGGCAGCGGTGAGCAGCAGCGGCCAGCCGTAGCGCTGCGTGCCGGGTGGGAAGCCGTCGTCCAGGACGCGTTCGAGTTCGGCGCGGGCGTCCAGCAGGCGGCCCTCGCCCGCGGCGACCGCGATCGCGATGCGGGCGAGCGGCAGGGCGTGCTGGGGTGCGTTGTCGTGCGTGCCGAAGTTTTCGAGGGCGTCGGCCAGTTGACCGGAGGTTTCGGCCAGGTCGCCTCGTTCGAGGGCGATTTGGGCGCGGACGCGGGCGTGGAAGCCGCGTGGCTTGGCGCTCTGGCCGACGCGCCGGGACCGGGAGGCCGCGTCGGCGGCTTCTTCCCAACGCCCCAGGGTGAACAGCGACTCGGCGAGGTTGCCCCACACCCAGGCCTCGCTGTCCAGCAGGCCGAAGCTCCGGGTGAAGGCGATCCCCTGCTCCATGAGCGGCACGGCCTCGCGGGAGCGGCCGACGGACTCCAGCTCGGAGGGCAGGTTCACGAAGGAGCGGCCGGCGACGGCGGCGATGCCGTCGCCGACCGTGCGCCTGTTGACCTCGTACATCTCGGCGAGGCCCGCCTCGACGTCGCCGGCCTGGACCATGAGACCGCCCAGGGTGAGCCGCGCGGTCATCTCGATCTCGCAGGCGTCGACCATGCGCGCGTACTCCACGGCCCGTTCGGCGGCCGAGAGGGCGTCGGGGCCCGGCACGTGCACCATGGACCACTGGGCGACGTTCGCCAGCACCTCCGCGTGCACCTCGGACGGCGGCAGCCCGCGCACCAGTTCCTGCGCGGTACCCAGTTCCCGCCAGCCGTCGCCGTGGGCCTTCGCCTGGACCAGCTTGGAGCGCTGGATCCAGAACCAGGCGGCCCGGAGTGGGTCGTTGTCGTCCTCCAGGAGGCGCAGCGCCCGCTTGGTGATCTTCAAGGAGCGGTCCCGCTCCCCGCAGAAGCGGCCCGCGACGGCGGCCTCGGCCATCAGATCGAGGAAGGTCAGCGGGGCGGTCGCCGGATCGCAGCCGCAGGGAGGGTAGATCTCGGTGTAGTCGACGGGCCGCAGCCGGGCCCGCACCTCTTCCGGCGCGGCGTCCCACAGCTCCATCGCCCGTTCCAGCAGACGCAGTTGCTCGCTGTAGGCGTGCCGGGCGCGGGCCACGACGGAGGCGTCCAGGACGGCGGGCAGGGCCTTGGCCGGGTCGTGGGCGTGGTACCAGTAGCTGGCCAGCCGCATGACGCGCTGGTCGGCGGGGACGAGGGTCGGGTCGGTCTCCAGGGCCTCTGCGTAGCGGCGGTTGAGGCGGGAGCGCTCGCCGGGCAGCAGGTCGTCGCTGACGGCCTCACGCACCAGGGAGTGCCGGAAGCGGTAGCCGTCGCCGGTGGAGGCGGCGATGAGGATGTTGGCGTTCACGGCGCCCCGCAGCGCCTCGATGAGGTCGTCCTCGCTGAGCCGGGCCACGGCCGCGAGCAGCCGGTGCTCGACGGTGGACCCGCCCTCGGCGGCGATCCTGGCGATCCGCTGGGCTGGCTCGGACAACTTCTCGACCCGCACGAGCAGCAGGTCGCGCAAGGAGTCGCTGAGGCTGGTGCGGCAGCCCTCGTGGGCGGCGACGGCGAGTTCCTCGACGAAGAAGGCGTTGCCGTCGGAGCGTTCGAAGATCTCGTCGACCTGGACCGGGTCCGGTTCGGCGGCGAGGATGCCGGCGATCTGGCGGCCCGCTTCCTGCCGGGTGAAGCGGGCGAGTTCGAGGCGGCGGACCGTGCGCAGCCGGTCGAGTTCGGCGAGCAGCGGCCGTAGCGGGTGGCGGCGGTGGATGTCGTCGGAGCGGTAGGTCGCCAGGACGACGAGGCGGCCGGTGCGCAGGGTGCGCAGGAGGTAGGCGAGCAGGTGCCGGGTGGAGGCGTCGGCCCAGTGCAGGTCCTCCAGGGCGACGACGACGGTGTGGTCGGCGGCGACGCGCTCCAGCAGGCGGGCGGTGAGTTCGAAGAGGCGGGCCATGCCCTCCTCGTCGTGCCGGCCGGTACCTCGCGAGGGGGCCGGCTCGCCGAGTTCGGGCAGCAGCCGGGCGAGCTCCTCCTCCTGTCCGGCGGCCGCGGCGGCAAGTTCGCCGGGCAGTTCGCGGCGCAGGGCGCGCAGGGCGGCGGAGAAGGGGGCGAACGGCAGTCCGTCGGCGCCGATCTCCACGCAGCCGCCGAGCGCGACGACGGCGCCGGCGCGAACGGCGGCGGCGGTGAACTCCTCGACCAGGCGGGTCTTGCCGACGCCCGCCTCACCGCCGAGCAGCAGGGCCTGCGGCTCTCCCCGGGCCGCGCGGGCGAGCGCGTCGTGCAGAGTGCTCAACTCGTCGGCGCGGCCGACGAACACCGGACTGACGGACCTGGTCTCCACATGCCCGAGCATCGCACGAGGGTCCGACAGGGCGGGACTTGTTTTCCCCACGGCAGACGGACGGACATGCGGGAGGCCCCGGCCCACCCCCGTGGAGCCGGCGCCGTCCTGGCCGCCGGGGTCGCGCCGGCCCGTGTTCACGCCGCGCGGGTGAACCGCCGCCGGTGGGGGCCGTGGGTATGGGGCTCCGCCTCGGCGGTTCGCCCGCCGGCCGAGCGGCGGGCGGCACGGCGGCCGCGCAGGGCCTCGCGGACCAGGCGGTCCTGCTCGGCGCGGCGGCCGAGTTCGGCGGAGCGCAGCTGGTGCAGTTCGTAGTGGAACATGGTCTCTCCCCGGTGAGCGGTGGTTTCGGCGTCGCTTTCCGCGATGCCTCCACTGTCGTCTCCCAGGGGGTGCGGCCACATCGGGAGAGTTCCGCATCTTCCCCGTGCTGGGTGCCTTAGGCGCGTGTGCGGGGGCCGCGGGGCGGCCGTAAGGCACCGGGGGACGCGGGTAAGGCGGCTCTAGAGCTCGCCCGGAACCTCGCCTGACACGGGGCCGGTGGCACGGAGACGGCGGCGCGCCCGCCCGGCCGTCTCAACGACCGTCGCGCGCCCGTGCCTCACGCCACTCGGGGGCGAGCACCGCCCACACCTCCATGTCCTGGCGCACGCCCCGGTAGGGGAAGCTCTCACGCAGGATGCCCTCGCGGGTCAGCCCCAGCCGTCGCGCCACGTTGATGCTCGCCTCGTTGGCGGAAGAGGCGTGCCACTCCACGCGGTGCATGCCCCGCTCGTCGAACGCCCAGTCGATGAGCACCCGCGCCCCGCGTGTGACGAGTCCGCGCCCGGTGCCGGCCGGCTCCAGCCAGCAGCCGATCTCGCAGGTGCCGGTGGCCGTGTCGAAGATGCGGAACAGCAGTCCGCCGACCAGCTTGCCCTCCAGCCACAGCCCGTGCAGGAAGCCGCTGTCGGCGGCGTGCTTGTCGGCGTACGACTGGAGGACGGCCCGCGCGGAGTCCACGTCCGTGGCGTTCGCGCCGAACGGGATGTGCCGCGTGACGAACTCCCGGCCCCGCTCCAGGTGCGCGAGGAACTCCTCGGCGTGCCACGGCTCCAGGGGCCGCAGTTCGGCTCCCTCGTCACCCAGAGGTATCGCGTACATCCTGCTGCGTCTCCTTCGCCAGAGCGTCCTCGACGTCCGTGAGCCTCTCATGCGCCGCGCGGCACTCGGGCGGCTCGATGCTGATCCGGGGCAGCACGCGGTCGAGCCGGCGCGGCAGCCACCAGTTGGCGCGGCCGAGCATGTGCATCAGGGCGGGCACGAGCAGCGTGCGCAGCACGAAGGCGTCGAGGGCGACGGCGGAGGCGAGCGCGATGCCGAACATGGCGATCACCCGGTCGCCGCTGAGGACGAAAGCGAGGAAGACCGAGATCATGATGACCGCGGCGGAGTTGATCACCCGGCTGGTCTCGGCCAGCCCGACGCGGACGGCCCGCCGGTTGTCACCGGTCTCCAGCCACTCCTCGTACATCCGGCTGACCAGGAAGACCTGGTAGTCCATGGAGAGCCCGAAGAGCACCGAGACCATGATCACGGGCAGGAAGGGCTCGATCGGTCCCTCCCGGCCGAGGCCGAGGAACTCGCTGCCCCAGCCCCACTGGAAGATCGTGACGACGACGCCGAACGCGGCGGCGACGGCGGCGATGTTCATCGCGGCGGCCTTCAGGGGGATGCCGAGGGACCGGAAGGCGAGCAGCAGCAGCACGCAGCCGAGGCCGACCACCACGCCGACGAACAGCGGCAGTCTGCCGATGATCACGCCGGCGAAGTCGTCGTATCCGGCGGTGACCCCGCCGACGTGCACGTCGAGCGTGGTGCCGGTCTGGGCGCGCGGCAGCACGTCGGTGCGCAGTCGGTGCACGAGGTCGCTGGTGCGCTGGGACTGCGGCGCGGAGTCGGGGACCACGTTCAGGTAGGCCGTGGTGCCGCCGGAGTTGTAGGTCACCGGGGTCACCGCGACGACGCCCTCGGTGGCGCGCAGGGTGGTGCCGAGGTTGTCCAGGGCGAGCCTGCCCTCGGCCCCGTCCACCCGGGTCACCAGGGTGAGCGGCCCGTTGACGCCCGGCCCGAAGCCCTCGGCGACGAGGTCGTACGCCTTCCGGGTGGTCGCCGTCTTGGGATCGTTGCCCTGGTCGGACGTGCCGAGGTGGAGGGAGAGCGTGGGCAGGGCCAGCACGGTGACGACGGCGAGAGCGACGACGCCGAGCGCCTTGGGGTGGCGTTCGACGAAGGCCGACCAGCGGGCGGCGAACCCGGTGGGCACCTCGGGCTCGGGCCCGTGTTCGGCCAGGCGGCGCCGTTCGCGGCGGCTCAGGGCGCGCGGGCCGATGAAGGACAGCAGCGCGGGCAGCAGGGTCACCGAGGCGGCGACGGTGAGGACGACGGTCAGCGAGGCGGCGACCGCCACGCCGTTGAGGAAGCCCAGCCGCAGGATGAGCATGCCGAGCAGGGCGATGCACACCGTGGCACCCGCGAACACGACGGCGCGTCCGGTGGTGGCGACGGCGTTCGTGACCGCCTCGGTGGGGCTGAGTCCGCGTTTCAGTCCACGCCGGTGCCGGGTGACGATGAACAGCGCGTAGTCGATGCCGACGCCGAGTCCGATCAGCATGCCCAGCATGGGCGCGAAGTCGGCGAGCGTCATGGCGTGGCCGAGGAGTCCGATGGCTGCGTGCGCGGTGCCCACACTCAGGAGCGCGGTGGCGATGGGCAGCGCGGCGGCGGCGAGCGAGCCGAAGGCGACGAGCAGCACCCCGGCGGCGACGAGCACGCCGACGATCTCGGCGGTGTGGTCGCCGGAGGCCGCGGTGAGGCTGATCGCGCTGCCGCCGAGTTCCACCTGCAGCCCGCCGGTCTCGGCCGCCTTGGCCGTTTGGACCACGGCCGCGGCCTGGGGCTTGGTGATGTCCTCGGAGGGGCGGGCGAAGGTGACCGTGGCGTACGCGGTGTGCCCGTCGGGGCTGATCTGGTCGGAGCCCTGGGCGTCCGGGTCCTTGTAGGGGCTGGTCACGGACGCCACCTGAGGCAGGGCGGCGATCTTGTCCAGGGTGCGGGTCATCGTCTGCTCGACGTCCGGGGCGCGCACCGTGCCGGACGTGGTGTGCCAGACGACGGTGTCGCTGTCGCCGCCGAGTCCCGGGAAGCCCTCCTTGAGCAGCTGGGTGGCGCGTGCCGAGTCGGTGCCGGGGACCTCGTAGTTGTTGGAGTAGGCCGAACCGGTGACCGAGGCGGCAGCGGTGACCCCGCCGAAGGCAAGGAGCCAGAGCAGTACGACGACGAGGCGGTGCCTGACACACCAGCGTGCTAGGGCTGCCACGAACGTGCTCCCAGGGGGATTTGTGGATCTTTGACCGGGAACAGTCGTCCATGATCGGAACAGCCCGCAAAGAACGCATGAGCAATCTGAAGACACTCTTGCAGGCGAATCTGATCGTTTAGCCGGTTCGTGGGCTGATTCACATCAGTGCGACTCAATTCACAGGACAGTCAGATGAAGTCTGTCGCCCCGCCGAGTGTCCACCGCGCGATCAGTCGGGCTGGTCGCCGAGCGCCATCACCATCACCCCGGCGATCAGCAGCCACAGTGCCCGCCGGGTGCGTCCCCGGGAGCCGATGAAGGCCGCCAGGGCGCAGACGGCGGCGCCGGCGGCGTAGGCGGCCGGGACGAGCGCGGATGCCGAGCGGGACAGCCGCAGCAGCGAGGCGGCGAGTCCGGCGAGCGTCAGCAGGATCCCGGCCCCGGCCGCCGTCCACCGGGCGCGGCGTGCGACCTCCGCGGGGTCCTCCACCTCGTCGTCGGCGCCGTCCTCGGTCTCGGCGCCGTCGTCCTCGACGACACCGCTCTGGCCCACGTCGACGTCACCCTCGGCATGGCCCATCGTCCCGGCCGCCTCGACGTCGTCGGCCCCGGATATCTCGGGGTGCGTTTCGGAATCGGCGCGTCCACTCATGGCGCGCGAGCGTAGCGCCTCTGTCCGAGGGCACCGACGGGGGGGTCGGGCCCGTCCCCCGCGCCGGCATGTCTCGGGGGGTGCACCGGATCCGGTGCACCCCCCGAGACTCTTCGCGGGCTCAGCCCTCGACGCCGAGCTTCTCCAGGATCAGCTCCTTGACGCGGGCCGCGTCGGCCTGGCCGCGGGTGGCCTTCATGACCGCGCCGACCAGGGCGCCGGCCGCGGCCACCTTGCCGCCGCGGATCTTGTCCGCGATGGCCGGGTTCCCGGCGATGGCCTCGTCGACGGCGGCGGTCAGCGCGCCCTCGTCGGAGACCACCTTCAGGCCGCGCTTGTCGACGACCTCGTCCGGGGTGCCCTCGCCGGCGAGGACGCCCTCGATGACCTGGCGGGCCAGCTTGTCGTTCAGATCGCCCCTGGCGACCAGCTCGGTGACCCGGGCGACCTGCGCCGGCGTGATCGACAGCTCGTCCGGCGCCTTGCCGGACTCGTTGGCGGCACGCGCCAGCTCGCCCATCCACCACTTGCGGGCCGAGGCGGCGTCGGCCCCGGCGTCGATGGTGGCGACGATGAGGTCCAGGGCACCGGCGTTGAGGATGGCCTGCATCTCGGTGGCCGAGATGCCCCACTCCGTCAGGAGGCGGGTCCGGCGGACCAGCGGCAGCTCGGGCAGGGCCGCCCGGATCTCCTCGACCCACTCGCGCGAGGGCGCCACCGGGACCAGGTCCGGCTCGGGGAAGTACCGGTAGTCCTCGGCCTCCTCCTTGACGCGGCCGGAGGTCGTGGACCCCGTGTCCTCGTGGAAGTGGCGGGTCTCCTGGATCACCGTGCCGCCGCCGTTCAGCACGGCGGCGTGTCGCTGGATCTCGAAGCGGGCCGCACGCTCCACGGACCGCAGCGAGTTGACGTTCTTCGTCTCGGAGCGGGTGCCGAACTTGTCGGCGTCCTTGCGCATCAGCGACAGGTTGACGTCGCAGCGCATCTGGCCCATCTCCATACGGGCCTCGGACACACCGAGCGCCCGGATGAGCTCACGCAGCTCACGGACGTAGGCCTTGGCCACCTCCGGAGCCCGCTCGCCGGCGCCGGTGATCGGCTTGGTGACGATCTCGATCAGCGGGATACCGGCGCGGTTGTAGTCCAGCAGGGAGTGGGACGCGCCGTGGATACGACCGGTGGCACCGCCGACGTGCGTCGACTTGCCGGTGTCCTCCTCCATGTGGGCGCGCTCGATCTCCACGCGGAAGGTCTCGCCGTCCTCCAGCTGCACGTCGAGGTAGCCGTTGAAGGCGATCGGCTCGTCGTACTGGGAGGTCTGGAAGTTCTTCGGCATGTCCGGATAGAAGTAGTTCTTCCGGGCGAAGCGGCACCACTCGGCGATCTCGCAGTGCAGCGCGAGGCCGATCTTGATGGCGGACTCCACGCCGGTCGCGTTGACGACCGGGAGCGCGCCGGGCAGGCCGAGGCAGGTCGGGCAGGTCTGCGTGTTCGGCTCCGCGCCGAGCGCGGTCGAACAGCCGCAGAACATCTTGGTGGCGGTGCCGAGTTCGACATGGACCTCGAGGCCCATGACGGGGTCGTACGACGCCAGCGCGTCCTCGTACGACACCAGGTCGATCGTGGTGGTCACGGTGAAAACTTCCCTCTCAGCCCAGCAGGACGTCGTCGTCGCCCAACCGCTTCAGCTCGCGGCAGAGGATGGCGAGGCCGGTGACGATCGCTACGGCGGACACGGTGGCGTCGATCAGGCGCAGCGTGTCGTGCTCGGCGCGGGCCTTCTTGATCTGCTTGGCGACACCCACCGCGCCGAACGCGGTGGTGGCCATGGACAGGTACGTACCGGACTTGGACTTCTTGAAGCCCTTGGCCTTGGCGAGCGCCTTACTCACAGCGACGGAGCCTCCTCGAGCAGCGGGTGCCCCCACTTTTCCACGAAGGCGGCCTCGACGGCGGCACCCACCTTGTACAGGCGGTCGTCCTTCATCACCGGGGCGATGATCTGCAGGCCCACCGGGAGGTTGTCCTCCGGGGCGAGACCGCAGGGCAGCGACATGGCCGCGTTGCCCGCCAGGTTGGTCGGGATGGTGCACAGGTCGGCGAGGTACATCGCCATCGGGTCGTCGGCGCGCTCGCCGATCGCGAAGGCGGTGGTCGGGGTCGTCGGGGAGACGATCACGTCGACCTGCTCGAACGCCTTGTCGAAGTCCCGCTTGATCAGGGTGCGGACCTTCTGGGCGCTGCCGTAGTACGCGTCGTAGTAGCCGGAGCTGAGCGCGTACGTGCCGAGCATGATCCGGCGCTTGACCTCGGCGCCGAAGCCCTCCTCACGGGTGAGGGAGGTGACGTCCTCGGCGGAGCGCGTGCCGTCGTCGCCGGTGCGCAGGCCGTAGCGCAGGCCGTCGAAGCGGGCCAGGTTGGACGAGCACTCGGACGGCGCGATCAGGTAGTACGCCGACAGGGCCAGGTCGAAGGACGGGCAGTCCAGCTCGACGATCTCGGCGCCCAGCTCCTTGAGCAGCTCGACGGACTCGTCGAACCGCTGGATGACGCCGGCCTGGTAGCCCTCGCCGCGGAACTGCTTGACGACGCCGACGCGCATGCCCGCGACGCTGCCGTTGCGGGCGGCCTCGACGACCGGCGGGACCGGCTCGTCGATGGAGGTGGAGTCGAGCGGGTCGTGCCCGGCGATCACCTCGTGCAGCAGGGCCGCGTCCAGGACCGTACGGGCGCAGGGGCCGCCCTGGTCGAGGGAGGAGGAGAAGGCGACCATGCCGTAGCGGGAGACCGCGCCGTACGTCGGCTTGACGCCGACCGTGCCGGTGACGGCGGCCGGCTGGCGGATGGACCCGCCGGTGTCGGTGCCGATGGCGAGCGGGGCCTGGTGGGAGGCGAGCGCGGCGCTCGACCCGCCGCCCGAGCCGCCGGGGATCCTGGTGAGGTCCCAGGGGTTGCCGGTGGGCCCGTAGGCGCTGTTCTCGGTGGAGGACCCCATGGCGAACTCGTCCATGTTGGTCTTGCCGAGGATCACCACGTCGGCGTCCTTCAGCCGCTTGGTGAGCGTCGCGTCGTACGGCGGGATCCAGCCTTCGAGGATCTTCGAGCCGACGGTCGTGGGGATGCCCTCGGTGGTGAAGATGTCCTTGAGCGCGAGCGGCACGCCGGCCAGCGGGCCGAGCTTCTCGCCGCGCGCCCGCTTCTCGTCGACGGCGCGGGCCTGGGCGAGCGCGCCCTCGCGGTCGACGTGCAGGAAGGCGTGCACCTTCTCGTCGACGGCCTCGATCCGGGCCAGGTGGGCCTCGGCGACCTCGACGGCGGTCAGTTCGCCGGAGGCGATCTTCTCGGCGGTCTCGGCGGCGGTGAGCCTGATGATGCTGTTCATGTCCGTCACGGCTGTCACTCCTCACCCAGGATCTGCGGCACCTTGAAACGCTGCTGCTCCTGGGCCGGGGCGCCAAAGAGCGCCTGCTCGGAGGTGAGCGACGGACGGACCTCGTCCGCGCGCATGACGTTCGTCAGCGGCAGCGGGTGGGAGGTCGGCGGTACGTCTTGGTCGGCGACCTCGCTGACGCGGGCCACCGCGCCAATGATGTCGTCGAGCTGTCCCGCGAGGTGGTCGAGTTCCTCGGGCTTCAGCTCCAGACGCGCCAGCCGGGCGAGGTGGGCGACCTCCTCGCGCGTGATGCCAGGCATGCAGCGATCCTCTGGGGTGAGTGCGTGTGCTTTGGCCCAATCCTATGGGGCGGGGCGGGGTGGCCGTGAAACGGTTTGCCGGACCCCGCCCCACAGGGGCCGGCGTTCAGCGGCGCGCGTCCCAGGCCCGGCTGCTCAGGAAGTGGTTGTCGTACAGGTCCTGCACCTCCAGCAGGCTCTCCGGGGTGACCTCGCCCAGGCGGATGCGCTGGAGGTGGCGGAAGTACGCGAAGCGCTCGACACCCGGGGTGATGACGATGAGGAGGTCGGCCCCGCGGCCGGGGGCGGCGGCGAACGCGTGCGGCCGGCCCGGCGGGACGACGACCAGGTCACCGCGCTCGGCGGTGACCACGTCGTCGCCGGAGAGCAGCTCCGCGGTCCCGTCCAGGACGAAGAACATCTCGGCGGAGTTGTCGTGCCGGTGCGGCCGGGCACCGTCGGCGCCCTCGGCCAGGGTGACGCGCACGGTGGACAGCGCGCCGCCGGTCGCGCTGCTGTCGGCCAGCAGCTTCACGCCGACGGGGTCCCCGCCGACCACCTCGGCCCGAGCCTCACGGACCAGCACGGTTTCGTCGAACTTCGGCACGAACAGCGACATGACGAGACTCCCCCTGCCGGATGTCGGATGTGCTCAGAGCGCGAAGAGCAGTGCGGCACTGAGCAGCACAACGAGCGCGGTGGCGAAATGGATCCCGAAGGCAACGGCCTTCGTGCCGCCGTTGCGCAGCACTATCAGGGTGTCGCCGAACGGCACGAGCGCCACGGCGGCCATGGCCCACGCCGCGGCATGGGCTCCGGCGAAGGCCAGCAGGGCGAGGCCCAGGAGCCCGAAGGTGCCGTCCCGCAGACCCTTGATCGACAGATAGGCGCGGGCGTCGCCACGCGGGTCGGCCGGGACGCCGTAGCCGGCCGCCGAGGGGCCGGGCCGGAACAGGAAGCGGTAGCCGAGGAACACGCAGAACAGATCGAGCAGGACGGCCAGGGTGTATGCGGTGACGGTCATGTCTCTTCTCCCGTTGCTAGCAACACTAGGGCTTGAAGCGAAGCTAGCAGAGCTTCGGCAGAAGTTCTAGCGTTGCTAGAATCTGTGGCATGTCGATCCAGACGCGCCGGGAGCGCGAACGAGCGGAGCGCCGGCGGCTGATCGTGGCGGCCGCACGGGAGCTGGCGGAGGCCGAGGGCTGGGACGCGGTGACCACCCGCCGGCTGGCCGCCGAGATCGACTACAGCCAGCCGGTCCTCTACAGCCACTTCAAGAGCAAGGGCGCGATCATGGCGGCGGTCGCCGTCCAGGGTTGCGCGGAGCTGGCCGTTGAGATGCGCACGGCCCGTGAGGCGGCCAAGGGCGCGCGCGAGGCGCTGACTGCGGTGGGCGAGGCGTACACCGCCTTCGCCCGGCGGCGGCCCGCGCTCTACGACGCGATGTTCACGCACACGGTGGACCTGCCGTTCGCCACACCCGAGGCGCCGGCGGCCCTGTGGGAGGCGTTCGGCGAACTGCAGCGGGCCGTGGAGCCCGTCGCGGCGGAGGGCGACGACCCGGGCCTGCTGACGGAGACGTACTGGGCCGGGCTGCACGGCCTGGTGACCCTGATGCGCAGCGGCCGGCTGCCGGAGCATGCCCACGAGCGCCGACTCGCGTTGCTGATCGGTCACTTCGTGCCGCACGGCACGCGCTGAGCAGGGCGGGCCCGGCCCGCTCTCAGCACCGGCGCACGGGCGGGAGGGTCACTCGTCGGCCGCCGCCGCGGGCAGCGCGGCGGCGGGTCGCTGCCAGCCGCGGGATCCGCGCGCCCGCAGCCACGCCGTCGTCTCCTCCGGCGGCATCGCGGCCGCGACGAGCCAGCCCTGTACGGCGTCGCAGCCGAGGTCCCGCAGCCGTTCCCAGGTCTCGTCGTCCTCGACGCCCTCCGCGACGACCAGCAGCCCCAGGGAGTGCGCGAGGTCGACGGTGCAGCGCACGATCTCGGCGTCCTCCGTGTCGACCGCCAGCCGGGCCACGAACGAACGGTCGATCTTCAGCTCGCTCACCGGCAGCCGGCGCAGGTGCACCAGCGAGGAGTAGCCGGTGCCGAAGTCGTCCAGGGACATCTTCACGCCGTGCCCGGTCAGCGCGTGCAGGGTGTCGGCGGCCCGCTGCGGGTCCTCCAGCAGGACGTGCTCGGTGATCTCCAGTTGGAGCGCTCCCGCCGGCACGCCGTGCCGGGCCAGCCGGGCGGCCACCGAACCGGCGAACCCGGGGATGTGCACATCGCGCGGGGAGACGTTGACCGCGACCGGGACGAACAGGCCCTGGGCCCGCCACCGGGCGACCTGCGCGAGCGCGGTCTCCAGCACGTACTCCGTCAGATGGGGCATCAGACCCGAGGACTCGGCGATCGCTATGAACTCGTCCGGCGGCACCTTGCCGCGCTCGGGGTGCACCCAGCGGACCAGCGCCTCCAGGCCCGCGACCTGCCCGTCGAAGCGGACCTTCGGCTGGTAGTGCAGCTGGACCTCGTGGGCGTCGAGGGCCCGGCGCAGATCGCCCAGCAGCCCCAGCCGGTCGGGGGTGTTGGAGTCCCGCTTGGACTCGTAGACCTCCACGCCCGTGCGGTCCCGCTTGGCCTGGTACATCGCCACATCCGCCCGGCGCAGCATGCCTTCGGCGTCCAGGGCGTGGTCGGGGAAGACGGCGACGCCGGCGCTGGCCTCCAGGACCAGGGTGAGCCCGTCGAGGTCGAGCGGCGAGCTGAGGACGGTGACCAGGGCGCGGGCGATACGGGTCGCGGACGTCGTGGAGTCGGCGACCGGCAGCAGCACGGCGAACTCGTCGCCGCCGAGCCGCGCCGCCTCCGCCCCACGCGGCAGCGCCTGCCGCAGCCGGTCGGCGATCTGCAACAGCAGCCGGTCCCCGGCGAGATGACCGAGTGTGTCGTTGACCGAACGGAACCGGTCCAGGTCGATCAGCATCAGCGCGGACCGGGCGCCGATGCGTTCGGCGTCGTCCAGGGCGGTCCAGATGCGCTCCAGGAGCCACTGCCGGTTGGGCAGCCCGGTCAGCGGGTCGCGCAGCTGCTCCTCGGCCCGGGCGCGGGCCATCCACAGGGTGGAGTCGAGGGCGATCAGCGGAACGGCGAACAGCGGCAGCAGCACCGGTTTGGCCATGGCGACGACACAGACCAGCGGGGAGATGCCGAGCAGGGCGACGGCGACCAGGCCCTGTCTGATCACGGCGGTGCGGGCGACGGTGGGCACTCCGGCGTTGCGGGAGTGTTGCACGAACCACAGCAGGCCGCGGGTGACCAGGAGGTAGGCGCCGGCGGCCAGCACCACCTGGGGCAGAGTGGAGGCGGTCCAACCGCCCGGGCTCCAGGGGCTCTCCACGGTCGGTACACGACCGAAGGCGCCCAGCATCAGGCCGCCGGCGCCGATGCCGAGGATGTCCACCGACCCGTGCAGCACGCCCTGCCGCCAGTGGTGGCGCCGGGCCATGCCGACCAGGACGACGACGGTGAGGCTGACCATGCCGGCGGGCACCCAGCCGTAGAGCAGCAGCACGGCGACGGTGAGGGTGGCGCCGGAGCCGGTGCCGCCCCACCAGCGGGCCCGGCCGAGCATGACCAGGTGACCGACGATGACGCCGGTGAGCAGGGCCAGGGACCAGCCGGCCGTGCCGGACGGGAAGAGCGCGTGGTGGTCGCTGAACGCCTGGTACACGCCGGCGCTCAGCGCGGACCCGGCCACCGCGACGATCGCCACGGGCAACACGGAGCCGACCCGGTGCCGTTCGGGTTCGTCGCCGGGCAATCCGGAAAAACGTTCGACGGCCGTATGTGCGGAGGCGCGGGCGCGGGCGACGGTGTACTGTCCGGCGGCAACGCGTCCGGCGCGCTCCATCGCGCCCGGACGCTCCGGCGTCCGCCCCCGTCTCCCCTGCCATGCGCCGGCCATCCGGCGCAGCCGTGAGTGCGGGGCGGCGCTCTCGGTCGGTTCCATTCCCGTCCCTCTCACAGCCGGCGGTGCCCACGCCACGCGGCCCGATGCCCCACAACCCCTGGACGGCACCGCGCTGGAAAACCCTTCCACGTACTCCTGACGAGCACGGGGATGCCCCGACCGCGGTTGGGCACGGCGGGCGCACAGCTCAACAGTAGGCCGCAGAAGGCTTCCACGGGCAGCGGTCGCCGACGGTTGCCCGAATGCGCCCCGGCCACCCGTATGCATCTGGTATGCGCCGAACGGGTGGAGTTCAACCGCTACTCGCCGGTCGGAAGCGCGACTTCGGCCGCCGCGTCCGGCCCGCGCTCCAGAAGGACGCCGAAACCGTCCTCGTTCAGAACGGGCACCTTCAGTTGCATCGCCTTGTCGTACTTCGAACCGGGGTTGTCACCCACGACCACGAAGGAGGTCTTCTTCGACACCGAGCCGGTCACCTTCGCTCCCCGGCTCTGCAGCGCCTCCTTGGCGCCGTCGCGGGTGAACTGTTCGAGGGTTCCGGTCACCACGACCGTCAACCCCTCGAGCGGGCGCGGGCCTTCGTCCTCGCCGGAGCTCTCCTCCTCCATGCGGACGCCGGCCTCCCGCCACTTGCGCAGGATCTCCTGGTGCCACTCCTCGGCGAACCACTCCTTGAGCGAGGCGGCGATGATCGCGCCGACGCCCTCCGTGTTCGCCAACTCCTCCTCACCGGCCCGCTCGATGCGGTCGATGGAGCGGAACTCCCGGGCCAGCGCCTGGGCCGCGACCGGTCCGACATGACGGATCGACAGGCCGGTGAGCACACGGGCGAGCGGGCGCTGCTTGGCGGCCCGGATGTTCTCCAGCATCGCGAGCGCGTTCTTCTTCGGCTCGCCCTGCTGGTTGGCGAAGACCGTGACGACCTTCTCCTCGCCGGTCTTCGGGTCGCGCTTGGGCAGACCGCTGTCCTGGTCGAGAACATAGGCCTTGATGGGGAGAAGCTGCTCCACCGTCAGGTCGAACAGGTCGCCCTCGTCCTTCAGCGGCGGCTCCGAGGGCTCCAGCGGCTTGGTGAGGGCGGCCGCGGCGACATAGCCGAACTGCTCGATGTCCAGCGCCTTGCGGCCCGCGAGGTAGAACAGGCGCTCGCGCAACTGAGCCGGGCACGCCCGCGCGTTGGGGCAGCGCAGATCGACGTCGCCCTCTTTCATCGGCCTGAGCGGCGTACCGCACTCGGGGCACTCGGAGGGCATCACGAACTCGCGCTCGCTGCCGTCGCGCAGGTCGACGACCGGCCCGAGGATCTCCGGGATGACGTCACCGGCCTTGCGCAGCACGACCGTGTCGCCGATGAGCACGCCCTTGGCCTTGACGACGTCCTGGTTGTGCAGGGTGGCGAACTCGACCTCGGAACCGGCCACCGTGACCGGCTCGACCTGCGCGTACGGCGTGACCCGGCCGGTCCGGCCCACGCCCACCCGGATGTTGACGAGCTTGGTGTTGACCTCCTCCGGCGCGTACTTGTACGCGATCGCCCAGCGCGGGGCGCGGGAGGTCGAGCCCAGGCGGCCCTGGAGCGGGATCTCGTCGAGCTTGACGACGACACCGTCGATCTCGTGCTCCACGGAGTGGCGGTTCTCGCCGTAGTGGGCGATGAACGCGCGGACGCCGTCGAGGTCGTCGACGACCCTGTTGTGCCGGGAGGTGGGCAGGCCCCAGGACCTCAGCAGTTCGTAGGCCTCGGAGAGGCGGGTGAGGCCCCCGTACCCCTCCAGGGCGCCGATGCCGTGGACCACCATGTGCAGCGGCAGCGTCGCGGTGACCTTGGGATCCTTCTGGCGCAGCGAACCGGAGGCGGAGTTGCGGGGGTTGGCGTACGGCTTCTCGCCGGCCGCGACCCGGCGGGCGTTGAGGTCCTGGAAGGCCTCCATGGGGAAGTAGACCTCCCCGCGGATCTCCACCAGACGCGGCACGCGGTCGCCGTTCAGCCGGTGCGGGATCTCGGCGATCGTCATGACGTTGGGCGTGATGTCCTCGCCGACGCGGCCGTCGCCGCGGGTGGCCGCGCGGGTGAGCCTGCCGTCCTCGTAGGTCAGGTTGACCGCGAGGCCGTCGACCTTGAGCTCGCACAGGAAGTGGTGGCCGGTGGTGCCGACGTCCTTGGCGACGCGCTCCGCCCAGGCGGCGAGCCCCTCGTCGTCGAAGACGTTGTCGAGGGAGAGCATCCGCTGGCGGTGCTCGACCTCGGCGAGATCGGTCTCGTACGCCACGGCGACCTTCTGGGTCGGCGAGTCGGGCGTGCGCAGCTCCGGGTACTCGTCCTCCAGCGCCTCCAGCGAGCGCAGGAGCTGGTCGAACTCGGCGTCGCTGATGACGGGAGCGTCTTTGACGTAGTACCGGAAGCGGTGCTCCTCGACCTGCTCCGCGAGCCGCGCGTGCTTCTCCCGTGCCTCGACGGGCACCGCTGTTTCCGCTTGCTGCTTGTCGCCGGCCACCGTGTTGTCCTCCCGTTACTCTGGGTTGTCCGCGAGCGATCTCGCCGCCCGGACGCAGTGGGCGAGCGCCTGGCGCGCGTACGCGGGGGAAGCGCCCGCGAGTCCGCACGCCGGGGTGACCGTGACCGCCTCGGCGAGAAGCTCCGGCCGCAGCCCCAGCCTGCGCCACATCGTCCTGACACCCATGACGCTACCGGCAGGGTCCGACAACGGGCCGTCCGTGCCGGGGACGACACCGGCGAAGAGCCGGGTGCCCGCCTCGACCGCTTCTCCGATCACCTCGTCGTCACGCTCGGTGAGGAGCGAGACGTCGAGGGAGACCGCCGCGGCGCCCGCGCGGCGCAGCAGGGCGAGCGGGACGTCCGGAGCGCACGAGTGGACCACGACAGGCCCCTGGTCGTGCGCCCCGAGGACGTCCCGGAGCGTGGCCTCCACGATCTGCCGGTCAGCGGCGCGGTGGGTCCGGTAGCCGCTGGCGGTCCGCACCTGCCCGCGCAGGACGGCGGTCAGGGACGGCTCGTCGAGCTGGAGGACGAGCCCGGCGCCGGGAACACGCCGGCGCACCTCCGCGAGATGGAGCCGCAGCCCCTCGGCGAGCGAGGCGGCCAGGTCCCGGCAGGCGCCGGGGTCGGACAGGACCGCCTCGCCGTTCCTGAGCTCCAGGGCGGCGGCGAGCGTCCACGGCCCCACCGCCTGCACCTTCAGCGCGCCCTCGTACCCCTGGGTGAACTCCTCCAGGGCGTCGAGGTCCTCCCCGAGCCAGGACCGCGCCCGCCTGGTGTCCCGGCCCGGACGGTCGCCGAGCCGCCAGCCGCTGGGCTCCACGCGCGCGTACAGCTCGACGAGCATCCCCGCGCTGCGCCCGATCATGTCGGCGCCGGGCCCGCGTGCGGGCAGCTCGGGCAGGAAGGGGAAGTCCTCGAAGGTGCCCGTGACGGTCTTGACGGCCTCCCGGGCGTCCCCACCGGGCATGGACCCGACGCCGGTGGCGGCACCGAACCTGAACTGGCTGTTCTCGTTCACCCGGGAAGACTACGCAACCCCGCGGGGACAGGACCGCCTCAGGGTGCGGCGGTCTTCGGGGACCACCCCCCGCCGTCCGTCACAGGCCCGGGCGGACCGTCAGGTCGTTGACCTCCGCGTCCCGCGGCAGGTCGAGCGCCATGACGATGGTCGTGGCGACGGAGTCGGGGGCGATCCACTTCCCGGGGTCGTACTCCTTGCCCTCCTGCTGGTGCACCTTGGCCTGCATACGGCTGGCGGTGCGGCCCGGGTAGACCGAGGTGACCCGGACGCCGTTGGCGTGCTCCTCGTGGCGCAGCGAGTCCGCCAGCGCCTTCAGTCCGTGCTTGGAGGCGGCGTACGCGGACCAGTCGGCGTGAGCGCTCAGGCCCGCGCCCGAGTTGACGAACACCACGTGGCCGCGCGAGGCGCGCAGCTGGGGCAGGAAGTGGCGGGTCAGTTCGGCGGGGGCGATCAGATTGACGTCGAGCTGGTGGCGCCAGGTCTTGGGGGTGAGCTCGCCGACCGGGCCGAGGTCGACCACGCCCGCGATGTGGAGCAGGGAGTCCACCCGGTCGGGCAGCGTCTGGTGCGAGAACGCCCAGCTCAGCCGGTCGGGGTCGGCCAGGTCGCCGACGAGCGTCCGGGCTCCGGGGAACGCGGCGGCCAGTTCCTTGGCCCGCCCGGCGTCGCGCGCGTGCAGCACGAGCTCGTCCCCGCGCGCGTACAGGCGGCGGGCGACGGCCGCGCCGATGCCGGAGCCGGCACCGGTGATCAGATGAGTAGCCATGCCCGCCATGCTCGCACCACCGGCTCAGCTGCCGCCGAGTGCCTCGTCCAGATACGCCATCGCACCCGCGGGCTCCTCGGCGAAGAACACCAGCTCGGCGAGCTGCCGGGGCAGGAACCCGTCCTCCTCCATGCGGCGGAACTGCTGCTTGAGGCCGTCGTAGAAGCCGTCGGAGTTCAGCAGCACCACCGGCTTGCCGGTCCGGCCGTGCTTCTTCAGCTCCAGGATCTCGGTGGCCTCGTCGAGCGTCCCGGTGCCGCCCACCATGATCACGACCGCGTCGGCCTTCTCCAGGAGCAGCTTCTTGCGCTCGGCGAGGTCCTTGGCGATCACCATCTCGTCCGCGCCGGGCCGCGCCTTCGCCGACAGGAAGTCGACCGACACGCCGACGAGCCGGCCGCCCGCCTCCTGCACACCGTCCGCGACCACCTTCATCAGCCCGGTGTCCGATCCGCCCCAGACCAGGCTGTGCCCGCCCTTGCCGATCAGCCGGGCGAAGTCCCGCGCGGGGCGGGTGTAGCGGTCGTCGAGATCGGCGGCGGAGAGGAAGACGCAGATGTTCATGCGGCCACGGTACGCGGCGGGGCAACCCGCCCCGCGGGCGGGAAGAAGCGGGAGCCGGCGGGTGCTGTACTGGTATGACCCAAGGACACACGATCACGATCGACAAGAGCGATGGGCACGTGCGTGTGGTGCGCGGCGGCCAGGTCCTCGCGGAGAGCGACCGCGCCCTGGTACTGCGCGAGACGGGGTGCCCCCCGCGCTACTACCTGCCGCCCGAGGACGTGCGCCTCGACCTCCTGACGGCGTCCGACACGCACACGTACTGCCCCTTCAAGGGCACGGCGTCCTACTGGTCCCTGCCCGACGCGGCGGACCTGGTGTGGGCCTACCCCGCCCCGAAGCCGGACGTCGCCGGGATCAAGGACCACCTGTGCTTCTACGACGTGGAAGTGTTGTGACCCGGTGAGGCCGCCGCGGCGTGGCAGTCTTCACTGGCATGACTGGCATGACTGGGATGGACAAGAAGACCGTCTCGCGTGACGGCACACCTCTCGCCTACCACGGCACCGGACAGGGCCCGGTGGTCGTCCTCGTCAGCGGTGCGATGTCGACGGGGGCCACGCTGGCGCCGCTGGCGGCGGCGTTGCCGGGCCGCTTCGACGCCGTCGTCTACGACCGCCGGGGCCGCGGCGGGAGCGGGGACACGGCGCCCTACGCGGTGGAACGCGAGGTCGAGGACCTGGCGGCGCTGATCGACGCGGTGGGCGGCGAGGCGGCGCTGTACGGCGTCTCCTCCGGCGGCGCGCTGGCCCTCCGGGCGGCGGCGAGCGGACTGCCGGTCCGTCAGGTCGCCGTCTACGAGCCTCCGTTCGCCGTGTACGAGGGCGGCGAGCGGGAGCGCGCCGAGTACACCGGCAAGCTGACCGCGGCGCTCGCCGAGGGCCGGCGAGGGGACGCGGTGGAGCTGTTCCTGCTCCTGACCGGGCTGGCCCCGCAGATGATCGCCAGCGCCCGCCAGTCCCCCATGTGGGCGGGCATGGAGGCGATCGCGCCCACGCTCGCCCACGACGACGCGGTGATGGGGGACGGACTGGTCCCCCGCGACCTGCTGGCCTCGGTCACCGTGCCGGTCCTGTCCGTGGCGGGCAGCGCGAGCCCGGCCTGGCTGCGCGAGGCGGCCAGGGCGGTCGCGGAGGCCGCGCCCCGGGGCACGTACCGGGCCCTGGAGGGCCAGACCCACGCGGTGGAGCCGGAGGCGCTGGCGCCGGTGCTGGCGGAGTTCTTCGCATCCTGAACAGGACGATGCCGCACGTCCTCACGCACGCCGAGCCCCGGGCCGTCGCGGCCGCGCGATGTTTTCGTGCCTGACAGCCCGACAGCCCGACAGCCCGACAGCCCGACAGCCGGGCACCGGCCAGGACGGCCGTGTCCCCGGTCGCGGCCGGCCTCCGCCTCCGCGCGCGGCCCGGCCCTCTCACCGCCCCGGCACGCTCCCCGTCGGCGGCCCGACGGGCCGGGGCCGGAAATGCGCCGCGCCTCGTCATTGTTGGCCTCCACCGGGACGGCGGCCCGCCCAACGGGTGCCGCCCCGCGACCGGACCGTGACCGGAAGGGACACCGCAGCCATGCCCAGCACCACTCCCGACGCCACCGAAGTCACTTCCGCGAAGAGTGCTCCCCGCCCCTGGACCGTGGCCGTGCTCGGCCCCGGCGGCGTCGGCGGACTGCTCGCCGCGCTGCTGTCCCGGGCGGGTCACCGGGTGATCTGCCTGGCCGGGGACGCGACGGCGCGGTCCCTGCGCGAGGGCGGGGTACGGGTGCACAGCGCCCAGTTCGGGGACTTCACCACCAAGGTCGAGGCGGACACCGAGCTGCGGGAACCGGTCGACCTGTGCGTGGTGGCCGTCAAGCACACCAGCCTGGACGCCGCGCTGGACCGGGTCCCTCCGGCCATGCTCGGCACGGACGGCCTCGTCCTGCCGCTCCTCAACGGCGTCGAGCACCCCGAGACCCTGCGCCGCCGCTACGGCGACGACCGGGTGGCCGCGGGCGTCATCCGCGTCGAGTCGACCCGCGTCGCGCCCGGTGTCATCGAGCACGGCAGCCCGTTCACCGAGATCGATCTGGCCGGGACGACCGCGCGCCCGCTCACCGGCCTGGCCGCCGTGCTGGAGTCCGCCGGGGTGCGGACCCGCGTGGCCGAGTCCGAGACCGTCGTCCTCTGGGCGAAGCTGGCCTTCCTTGCCCCTTTCGCCCTCCTCACCACCCGCTACGACGCCCCCATCGGCACGGTCCGCACCGGCCACCGCGAGGAACTGCTCGCCCTTGTCGAGGAGATCACCGCCGTCGGCCGCGCCGCCGGGGCGCCGCTCGACGCGGACCGGACCCTGGCGATGTACGACGCGCTTCCGGCCGGGATGAAGTCCTCGATGCAGCGCGACGCCGAGGCGGGCCGCGCCCTGGAACTCGACGCGATCGGCGGCGCCGTGCTGCGCGCCGCGAAGCGGTACGGCGTTCCGGCACCGACGGCTGCCCGGCTGGTGTCCGAACTGACACCCGTGTGACCAACCCAACGTATTTCAGGAAGAGTTGGTGACCCTAGACTCCCTGCGCGGGGGCGGCGAACGACCGCGCCCGCACGGGGAGCAGCCATGCGTTACGCCGACCAGCCCGGCACCGACCGCGAGGTGCACATCTCGGCGGAACCCTCGCGGGTGTGGGAAGTCGTCACCGACGTCGAGGCGATGGCCGGGTGGAGTCCGGAGCTGGTGCGCGTGGAGTGGCAGGACGGCGCCGACCGGCCGGCGCCGGGCGCCCGTTACGTCGGGCACAACCAGAATCCGTTCGTGGGCGAGTGGCGGACCCTCGCCCACATCACGGAGGCGGTCCCGGAGCGCAGCCTGAGCTGGTGCGTGCTGGACCCGGACGGACGCTACGGCAGGCCCTCCGAGGACGAGAAGGACCGGATGTCCACCTGGTCCTTCGTCCTCACCCCGGCGCCGGAGGGGGGCACCGTCCTGCGTCAGTCGGTCACCATCGGGCCCGGTCGCTCCGGCCTGAGCGCGTACATCGACCGCACCCCCGACCAGGAGGAGGCGATCATCGCCTACCGCCTGGACCAGCTCGGCCAGGGCATGGACGCCACTCTGACCGGCATCAAGGAGACGGCGGAACGCCGGTCCTAGCGCCTCTCGTCCGGATCATGCCGTGCTCGGCTCCTTCGCCCGGGCCGTCGCGGCGATCGTCGCCGAGCCCACCACGCGTGTGCCGTCGTACAGCACGACCGCCTGGCCGGGGGCCACGCCGCGGACCGGCTCGGTGAAGGCGACCCGGAGTTCGCCGCCGACGAGTTCGGCGGTGACCTCGGTCTCGCCGCCGTGGGCGCGCAGTTGGGCGGTGTAGGTGCCGGGGCCGGACGGGGCCGTGCCGCACCAGCGGGGCTTGATCGCGGTGAGGCCTGTGACGTCCAGGGCGGAGGCCGGGCCGACCGTCACCGTGTTGGTCACCGGGGAGATGTCCAGGACGTAGCGCGGCTTGCCGTCGGGTGCCGGGGTGCCGATGCGCAGGCCCTTGCGCTGGCCGATGGTGAAGCCGTACGCGCCCTCGTGGCTGCCGACGACCGCTCCCGACTCGTCGACGATGTCGCCCTCGGCCTTGCCCAGGCGGCGGGCCAGGAAGCCCTGGGTGTCGCCGTCGGCGATGAAGCAGATGTCGTGCGAGTCGGGCTTCTTGGCGACGGCCAGGCCCCGCCGCTCGGCCTCCGCGCGGATCTCGTCCTTGGTGGTGAGCGTGTCCCCGAGCGGGAACATGGCGTGTGCGAGTTGCTGGTCGTCGAGGACGCCGAGGACGTACGACTGGTCCTTGGCCATGTCGGAGGCGCGGTGCAGCTCGCGGGTGCCGTCGTCGTTCACGATCACCTTGGCGTAGTGGCCGGTGCAGACCGCGTCGAAGCCGAGGGCCAGCGCCTTGTCCAGCAGCGCGGCGAACTTGATCTTCTCGTTGCAGCGCAGGCACGGGTTCGGGGTGCGGCCGGCCTCGTACTCGGCGACGAAGTCCTCCACGACGTCCTCGCGGAAGCGCTCGGCGAGGTCCCACACGTAGAAGGGGATGCCGATGACGTCCGCGGCGCGACGGGCGTCGCGCGAGTCCTCGATGGTGCAGCAGCCCCGCGCGCCCGTACGGAAGGACTGCGGGTTCGCGGAGAGCGCGAGGTGGACGCCGGTGACGTCGTGGCCGGCTTCCGCGGCGCGCGCGGCGGCGACGGCGGAGTCGACCCCGCCCGACATGGCGGCGAGGACGCGGAGGGGGCGGGAGCGCTGCGGGGTGTCAGTCATAGCCCTTCCAGGGTACGGGGCGCGGGAACCGGGGCCGACTGAGATGCGTTGAAGATCGCATGGGGGCGAAGAAAACAAGCGCGCCGGACGCGGCGGATGCGCGGGGGCGGCTGCTGGGGCGGCGGGCCCTGCTGATCGGCGGGGCCGCGGTGGTGGTGGGCGGGGCGGCGCTGGAGCGCAGCGGGCTGGCCCGGCTGTGGTGGCGGCTGCCCGGCGCGCAGAAGCCGCGGGTGGCGGGCGCGGTCGACTTCATGGGCGCGCGGTGGGTGGCGGCCTCGCCGTCGAACTACCGGCCGGCGGACCGCCCGGACGACTACCGGATAGACCGGGTCGTCATCCACGTCACGCAGGGCAGCTACGCGAGCGCGGTGAAGGTCTTCCAGGACCCGGGGCACGGGGCCGCCGCGCACTACATCGTCGGCGCGGACGGGCATGTCACGCAGATGATCCGCGAGCTGGACGTGGCCTTCCACGCGGGCAACCGGGCGTACAACGAGCGGAGCGTCGGCGTCGAGCACGAGGGCTTCGTCGACGACGCCTCGTCGTTCACCGACGCGATGTACGCCGCCTCGGCGCGGCTGACGGCCGGGATCTGCGGCCGGTACGGCATATCCGTCGACCGGGAGCACATCATCGGCCACGTGGAGGTACCGGGCGCCGACCACACGGACCCGGGCCCCCACTGGGACTGGGACCGGTACATACGCCTGGTCCGCGCGGCCCGAACCACACGCACCTGAGCCACCGGGGGCACGCCCGCCACACGGACCTGAACCACCGGAGTGCGGCCCGCGGCCCCAAAGCACCGGCGCCCGCCCCGCCACAGGGACCTGGACCGCTGGGCCCGCCCCGCCGCACCGACCCGAACCTCTGGGACCATCCCCCGCGCAAACCTGAACCGCCGGGGCACTCCGGACCGCACGGACCCGAAGTACTGGGCCCGCCCGCCGCACCGACCCGAACCCGGGGCCCGTCCCGTCGTCCCGTCCCGTTACGTCAGGCCGGCCGCGCGGGCCCGTTCCACCGCCGGGCCGATGGCCTTCGCGACCGCGTCGATGTCGGACTGGGTGGAGGTGTGGCCGAGGGAGAAGCGGAGGGTGCCGCGGGCCAGGTCCGGGTCGGTGCCGGTGGCGAGCAGTACGTGGCTGGGCTGGGCGACGCCCGCGGTGCAGGCGGAGCCGGTCGAACACTCGATGCCCTGAGCGTCCAGCAGGAGCAGCAGGGAGTCGCCCTCGCAGCCGGGGAAGGTGAAGTGGGCGTTGGCCGGGAGGCGGCCCTCCGGTGCCGGGTCGCCGCCGAGGATCGCGTCCGGGACCGCCGAGCGCACGGCGGCGATCAACTCGTCGCGCAGCGCGCCGATCTCGCGGGCGAACCACTCGCGCCGCTCGGCGGCGAGCCGGCCGGCCACGGCGAAGGAGGCGATCGCGGGCACGTCGAGGGTGCCGGAGCGGACGTGCCGTTCCTGGCCGCCGCCGTGCAGGACGGGAACGGGGGCGTACTCGCGGCCCAGGATCAGCGCGCCGACGCCGTACGGGCCGCCGATCTTGTGGCCGGAGACCGTCATCGCGGCCAGTCCGGAGGCGGCGAAGTCGACCGGCACCTGCCCGAAGGCCTGCACCGCGTCGGCATGCAGCGGGACACCGAACTCGGCGGCCACAGTGGCCAGTTCGCGCACCGGCAGCAGCGTGCCGATCTCGTTGTTGGCCCACATGGCGGTGGCCAGGGCCACATCGTCGGGGTTGCGGGCGATGGCCTCGCGCAGCGCCTCGGGGTGGACGCGGCCGTAGGAGTCGACCGGAAGGTACTCGACGGTGGCGCCCTCGTGCTCGCCGAGCCAGTGCACGGCGTCGAGGACGGCATGGTGCTCGACGGGGCTGGAGAGGACGCGGGTGCGGGCCGGGTCGGCGGCGCGGCGGGCCCAGTACAGGCCCTTGACGGCGAGGTTGTCCGCCTCGGTGCCACCGGAGGTGAAGACGACCTCGCTGGGACGGGCGCCGAGGGCCTCGGCGAGGGTTTCACGGGCCTCCTCGACCCTGCGGCGGGCCGCGCGCCCGGACGCGTGGAGGGAGGAGGCGTTGCCGGTGACACCCAGTGCCGCGGTCAGCGCCTCTGCCGCCTCCGGGAGCATCGGGGTGGTCGCGGCGTGGTCGAGGTAAGCCATGGTGAGGCCGATTCTACGGGCGCCCGCGCCCGGGCCGGAGATCAGGATGGGCCAGGTGTCACAAGCTCCAGGACAGTGTGTTGTCCGCCTGCACGAAGGCCAGCAGAACCACGAGGTCGGCGATGCCCAGAGTCAGGCCGAGCCAGGCGCGGCCGCGGCGGCCGGTGCCGCGCCACAGGGCGACGCCGGCCAGGACGATGGCGACGGGGCCGAGGAACAGGTTGAGGACGAGCAGGCCGAGCAGGCCGAGGACGAAGGACGCGACGGCCATGCCGTCGGCGTCCTGCGTACCGGTGCGGCGTGTGGCCGGTGCGGTGAGTTGCATGGTGGATCGGCTCCAGACGGTCGTGGGAACGGGCCGGACGGATGAGGCGTCAGCGGGACGTACCGCGCTTGCGGCCGTGGCGCTCGCGGAGCGCGAAGACGCCGAGCCAGACGGCGATCACCACGGCCGCGGCGACCGTGAAGTCGAGCGGCGCGTGGGCCACCGTGCCCAGGACGACGCCGAGCAGCAGCAGTGCGGCGACGAGGAACAGCATGAGATCGGATCCCCCTTGTCGGTGAACGCTTGTAGTTACACTTGTTCACTGACTAAGCAGTCTAGCGCGCCTCCGGCTTTGACAATCCGGAGAACACTTGTTGACTGAATGGCATGAGTCACACTCCCGGCGTCCGGCAGGCCCAGAAGCAGAAGACCCGACAGGCCCTGATGGACGCGGCGTTGCGGCTGCTGGAGGAGCAGAGCCTGAGCAGCCTCGGCCTGCGCGAGGTCACGCGCGCCGCCGGTGTCGCCCCGACCGCCTTCTACCGCCACTTCCACTCCACCGCGGATCTCGGTGTGGCCCTGGTCGAGGAGGCGCTGAGCAGCCTGCATCCGATGATCCGGTCGACGGTGTCCCAGGCGGACGACAGCGAGCAACGCATCACGCGCGCGATCGGATTGATCGCGCGTCATGTCGAGGCGTACCCCGCCCACGTCCGCTTCATCGCCCGGGAGCGCCACGGCGGGGTGCAGCAGGTACGGGAGGTCGTCGGCGAGCAACTGGCCAGGTTCGCCCGCGAAGTGAGGGACGAACTGGCCAAGGACCCGCAGTCCGCGGAGTGGAGCGAGGACGATCTGCTCATGCTCGCCCATCTGTATGTCGATCAGATGCTGATCACCGGTTCACTGTTCCTGGAGGCGCTCGACGCCCCCGAGGAGGAGCGCGAGCGCGTCACCCGGGTCGCGACCCGGCAGCTGCGTCTGATCAGCATCGGCCGCCGGCACTGGCTGGACTGACGGTCCGACCGGGCGCCGGTACGGCGATTCCTCAGTCGAGCCTGACCCGTGCGAGCTGCCGGGACTGCGCCACCAGCCGGTCGGCGCCGTCCCAGACCTCGGCGTCCTCCTCCAGGAAGCCGCCGGCCAGGTTGCGGGTGGTGATGGACACGCGCAGCGGGCCCGGCGCCGGACGGCAGCGGACGTGCACGGTCAGTTCGACGGTCGGCACCCAGCCCTTGATGCCCAGCTCGAACGCGGTCGGGGGCAGCGCGTCCACCGCGAGCAGCAGGGACAGCGGGTCGTGGTCCCGGCCGTCGGCGAGGCCGAACCAGGCGCGCATCTCCCCGTTCCCGGAGGGCGAGCCGAGCGCCCAGCCGAGGGTGGCGGGGTCCAGCTTGAGCATCAGCCGGTCGGTGATGGCCGAGCTGCCGGGTACGGGCGCGGGGACGCCGACCGCGTCCTGGGGGCCGAAGCACTGCTCCATGGGCGGGATCGCGGGCGGCTTCGCCGAGGTGCGCACGTCTTCGGGCAGGGTGCCGAGGTCGCCGTAGGAGGCCAGGACGCGGATGCGTTCCACCTCGCGGCCGTCGTCGTCGCGCTGGAAGAGGGAGGCCTGGCCGGTCGACAGGGTGCGGCCGGTACGGACCACGTCCGTGCGGACGACGGCGGGACCGGGCCGGGACGCGGTCAGGTAGTGGGCCGAGATCGTGAACGGGTCCGGGTGCGGCAGGGCGTCCGCGAGCGCACGGCCGAGGACGGCCAGCAGATACCCGCCGTTGACGGCGCTGATGATCGTCCAGCCGTCGGAGAGGTCGACGTCGTAGACGCCGGGCTCGCTCCGGGTGACCGCGGTGTCCCGGTCGAACTCGCTGTCGCCGATCGTGGCCCGCGCGGCCGCGGCGGTGGCTGCTTCTGACATGTGTGAACGGTACATCAGAGCACTACTAAGCGGTAGCTTTCATCCGTTGTGCTCGTATGACGAACATCCCGGCGGAGTGAGATGCAGGCAATTTCTTGGTAAGTGTCCGCACTTGCCCGTAACCCCGAGGCCCCGTTCCCCCTCTATCGGGACATGAGCCTCACCGGGACTCCGTTCCTGTACACCGCCATCGTGCTGGCCGTCGTCGCGCTGGCGCTGCCGTTCGTGCTGTGGACGCGGCTGAAGGGCCCCAGGGCGCTGCGTGCCGCCCTCCGGGCGCTGATGCTGATGTTCGCCCAGGCCACGGCCATCACCCTGGTCTTCGTGCTGGTGAACAACGCCAACAACCTGTACGACAACTGGGCCGACCTGCTCGGCACGGGCAACCACGTCCAGCAGGCCGCCAACCTGGGCGCCGACGGCACCGGGGGCATCGCCTACCGGAAGCTGCCCAGGGTCGTGCAGCAGTTCACCCCGGCCGACGGGCCCGGGATGCGCGCGGCCGGCGGAGTCAGGGTCACCCAGCTCAGGGGCCGGGTCTCGGGGGTGAACGCCGAGGTCTACGTATGGCTGCCGCCGCAGTACGACGAGCCCGCCTACAAGAACAGGAAGTTCCCGGTGGTCGAGCTGCTGTCGGGCTACCCGGGCTCGGCGAAGGCCTGGTTCGGCTCCTTGAAGGTGCACCAGCAACTGGAGCCGCTGATGCGCAGCGGACGGGTCGCCCCGTTCATACTGGTGGCGCCGCGCACGAACCTGATCGCCAAGATCGACACGGGCTGCGCCAACATCCCGGGCACCGTGAACGCGGACACCTGGCTGAGCATCGACGTACCGAAGATGATCACCGACAACTTCCGTGCCGCGTCCGGTCCGAACGGCTGGGCCACCGCCGGCTACTCGGCCGGGGGGCACTGCGCGACCAAGCTCGCCGTCGCCCACCCCGACCGCTACCGGGCCTCGGTGAGCCTGTCCGGGTACAACGACCCGATCGGCGAGCGCAATTCGCTCGCCAGCCAGAACATCCAGCTGCGGCGCGCGAACAACCCCTACATCCTGCTGAAGAACTACCGCACCCCGCCGCCCGTCGCGCTCTACCTCTCGGGCCAGAGCGGCGACGGGTACCAGGCGGGCGTCGCCCTGGAGCGGATCGCGAAGCCGCCGACCACGGTGCACGTGGTCTTCGTGCCGCGCAGCGCGGGCGGCCACAGCATGGCGCTGTGGCGCCCGCAGATCCCGGCGGCGTTCGGCTGGCTGACCAGGGTGCTGGAGCACGGGCCGCCCCACCACCTCCGTACGGCCCTCACTCCTCCCGTACCGTCGTCCGGCGGTTCCAGGCCCGCGGAGCTCGCCAGTGGTACCGCATCGCGAGCAGCCGCAGGACGAAGGCGGTGACCACCGCCAGCCCGCTGGTGAACGGGTTCAGCGCGTCGTAGTGGATGCACAGCACCACCATGGTGGCGCCGACGATCGCCGGGACCGCGTAGAGGTCGCGGTCCCAGCGCAGCAGTGACGGCACGTCGTTGGCGAGCACGTCCCGCAGCACACCGCCGCCCACGGCGGTGGCCATGCCCAGCGTCGCCGACGCGGTGAGGTTCAGCCCGTAGGCGTACGCCTTCGTCGTGCCGGCCACGCAGAACAGGCCGAGGCCGGCCGCGTCGAACACGTACACCGCGGTCTGGATGCGCTCCATGTGCGGGTGCAGGAAGAAGACCACGAGTGCGGCGAACAGAGGGGTGAGGAAGTACCCGAGGTCGGTGAAGGCGGCCGGGGGCACGGCCCCGATGACGATGTCACGGAACAGCCCTCCGCCCAGCGCGGTGGCCTCGGCGAGGACGGCGATGCCGAAGACGTCGAAGTTCTTGCGGACGGCCAGCAGCGCGCCGGAGATGGCGAAGACGAAGATGCCGACCACGTCGAGCGTGTGCTGGACGGAGGGACTGAACAGTTGCTGAAGCACGCCACATTGTTACTCGGGGCCGGTTCGCCCCCGAACACGACGGAGCGGGAGAGTGCGACCGCCGGGGCCACCGGCTCCGCACTCTCCCGCTCCATCACGCGCGCGGCCTCGCCGCGCCGCCCTGCCTACTTCTCGGTCGGCTCCTGGCCGCCGGAGCCGTCAGTGCCGGACTCCGAGGTCTCGGCGGTCTCGGCAGACTCCGAGGACTCGGCGGTCTCGGCAGACTCCGAGGTCTCAGCGGACTCCGAGGTGTCAGCGGACTCGGCGGACCCGGTGGTCCCGGACGGCTTCGCCGTCTCGCCGACCTCCGCGGCCACCGCCGCCGACGTCGCCGCCGACTCCGCCAGGACCTCGTCGGCCACGAGCTCCGCGGCCTCCTTGGCGGCCGTGAGCAGCACGGTGTCCTGCGGGGCCTGGTCCTCGAAGTTCTCCGGGTGGTGGCAGGCCACCTGCTGACCGGGCTTCAGCTCCTTGAGCGGCGGCTCGGTCGTACGGCAGATCTCCGTCGCCTTCCAGCACCGGGTGTGGAAGCGGCAGCCGCTCGGCGGGGCGATCGGCGAGGGCACGTCGCCCTTGAGCAGGATGCGCTCGCTCTTGGCGTTCTTGCGGCTGGGGTCCGGGATCGGGACGGCCGACATGAGCGCCTTGGTGTACGGGTGCATCGGCGCCTTGTAGAGCGACTCGCGGTCGGCCAGCTCCACGATCTTGCCGAGGTACATCACCGCGATCCGGTCCGAGACGTGCCGGACGACCGACAGGTCGTGCGCGATGATCACGTACGTCAGGCCGAGCTCCTGCTGGAGGTCGTCGAGCAGGTTGACGACCTGCGCCTGAATCGACACGTCGAGCGCGGAGACCGGCTCGTCCGCCACGACGAGCTTCGGGTTGAGCGCGAGCGCGCGGGCGATGCCGATGCGCTGGCGCTGACCGCCGGAGAACTCGTGCGGATAGCGGTTGTAGTGCTCGGGGTTGAGACCGACCACCGACAGCAGCCGCTGCACTTCCTTCTTGATCCCGCCCTCGGGCTCGACGCCCTGGAGCCGGAAGGGAGCGCCGACGATCGTGCCGATGGTGTGGCGCGGGTTCAGCGACGAGTACGGGTCCTGGAAGATCATCTGCACATCACGGCGCAGCGGGCGCATGCCGCCGACCCCGAGGTGCGTGATGTCCTTGCCCTCGAACTCGACCTTCCCCGCGGTCGGCTCGAGCAGCCGGGTGATGAGCCGGCCCATCGTCGACTTGCCGCAGCCGGACTCGCCCACGACGCCGAGGGTCTCGCCGGAGCGGACCTCGAAGTCGATACCGTCGACCGCGCGCACCGCTCCGACCTGGCGCTGGAGGAGGCCCTTCCGGATGGGGAAGTGCTTCTGCAGGCCGGTCACCTTCAGCAGGACCTCGCCCGGGGCGGCGTCCTTGGTGAGGGTGGCCGTGCCGGAGGCCTTGTCCTCGGCGCCGTCGCTCTGTGCAGGGATGCTCACTGCCTTGTCCTCTGCGTTCTCACTCACAGCTTCGGCGCAATCTCTTCGGTCCAGATCCGCTCCCGCTGCTCCTGCGTCATGTGGCAGGCGGCCCAGTGCTGGCTGCCGACCTCGGTCAGCTCGGGGCGGACCGTGCGGGTGACGTTGTCCTTCGGGACGTCGGCGTACGGGCAGCGCGGGTTGAACGCGCAGCCGGACGGAACGTTGATCAGGGAGGGCGGGGACCCCTTGACCGGGATGAGCCGCTCCTGCTGGTCGCGGTCCAGACGCGGCATCGAGCCGAGCAGGCCCCAGGTGTAGGGGTGCCGGGGCTCGTAGAACACCTTCTCGGCCGGTCCGCGCTCGACGCAGCGGCCGCCGTACATCACCAGGAGGTCGTCGGCCAGTTCGGCGACGACGCCCAGGTCGTGGGTGATGATGATGACCGCGGAGCCGAACTCCTTCTGCAGGTCGCGGATCAGGTCGAGGATCTGCGCCTGCACGGTGACGTCCAGGGCGGTGGTCGGCTCGTCCGCGATGAGCAGTTCGGGGTTGTTCACCAGCGACATCGCGATCATCGCGCGCTGGCGCATACCGCCGGAGAACTCGTGCGGGTAGCTGTCCACGCGCTTGTCCGGCTGCGGGATGCCCACCCGGTCGAGCATTTCGACGGCCCGCTTGCGGGCGGTCTTCTTGTCGACGTTGTTGTGGATCCGGTACGCCTCCACGATCTGCTGACCGATCGTGTAGTACGGGTGCAGCGCGGACAGCGGGTCCTGGAAGATCATCGCCATCTCGCGGCCGCGCAACTTCCGCACGTGGTCGGGATCGGCGGACAGCAGTTCGGTGCCGTTCAGCCAGATCTCGCCGGAGATCTGCGCCTTGCGCTTGCCGTACTGGCCGGCGGTGTGCAGGCCCATGATGCCGAGCGAGGTCACCGACTTGCCGGAGCCCGACTCGCCCACGATGCCGAGGGTCTTGCCCTTCTCCAGCTTGAAGCTGAGCCCGTCGACGGACTTCACCAGACCGTCGTCGGTCGGGAAGTGCACCTTCAGGTCGCGTACTTCGAGGAAGGAGGTCGGAGCGGGCGAGGCGGCGGTGGGTTCGCCCACGGCGGCGTCGCTCTTGCTGAGTTCGGTCATGCGAGCCTCACTCGGGGGTCGATCACGGCGTACAGGACGTCCACCACGAGGTTGGCGATCAGCACCGCGAGGGAGGTGATCAGAACGACGCCCAGGATGATGGGCAGGTCCTGGGTCTTGATGGCGTTGAGCACCGCCTGGCCGAGGCCGGGCAGGCTGAACGTGGTCTCGGTCAGGATCGCGCCGCCGATGAGGGCGCCGAGGTCCATGCCGAGCATGGTCAGGATGGGCGTCATGGTCGAGCGCATGGCGTGCTTGCCGATGACGGTCTTCTCACGCATACCCTTGGCACGGGCGGTGCGGATGTAGTCCTCTCCGAGGATCTCCAGCATGGTGGCGCGGGTGATACGCGCGTACATCGCCGCGTAGAGGAACGCCAGGGTGATCCAAGGAAGGATCATGCCGCCGAGCCAGCCGCCGAAGCTGTGGCCGAGGGGGACGTACTCCCCGTCGATCCAGTTCAGTCCGAACGCGAAGATCGCCAGGCTGAGCATGCCGGTGAAGTAGATGGGAAGCGAGACGCCGCCGAGGGCGATCAGCATCGCACCGCGGTCCCACAGGCTGCCCCGCTTGAGCGCGGAGAGCACACCAGCCGCGACACCGAAGAGCAGCCACAGCGCTGCGGCACCGAGCGCGAGACCCAGGGTCACCGGGAAGCGGTCGGTCAGCACGGGCCAGACGGCCTGCTCGCTGCGGAAGGAGTAGCCGAAGCACGGGGCGGCACAGTGGGTGACGTCGCCGCCGCCCGAGTAGGTGCGGCCCATGAAGATGCCCTTGAAGAACTCCCAGACCTGGACGTAGACAGGGTCGCCCAGACCCAGCTTCTGCCGCACCGCCTCTACGGCGGCAGGGTCGGCCTGCTTGCCCACGAAGCTCGTGGCCACGTCGACGCCCGCCCACTTGGGGACGAGGAAGAAGATGCTGAAGACCACCAGGATGATGACCAGCAGCATCACGGCGGCGGCGAACAGCCGCCTGATGAGGTAAGCGAGCACAGCTTACGGCCCGCCGCGGGACCGCGGACCCCCGGATGTTTTCCTGGGGCCCGCGGTCCCACCGCGCCGGCCTTCACCTGCCTTTCGTGCCGTTCGGCGGGTGTGCCGGGTTTACTTCGAGGACTTCAGACCGAGGTTGACGAAGTCGTACATGCCGCTGTAGCCGGCCGACGTGTAGACGTTCGCCAGGCGGTCGGAGCGCCAGTTGATGAACCGCTCGAAGACGAAGGGCATGTAGTAGCCGCCCTCCATGACCTTGTGGTTGATCTGCGTGGCGATCTCGGCCTTCTTGGCGTCGTCCAGCTCGTTGACGTAGTCGTCGAACAGGCCGTCGATCGCCTTGTCCTTGATCAGGGCGTAGTTGTTGTTACCGCTCTGAAGGATGTACTTGCTGTTCCACAGCGGCAGACCGAAGCCCTGGACGGACGGGAAGTCCGGGCCCCAGCCCATGATGATGATGCCGTAGCCCTTCTTCTTCACGTTCGCGGGGCTACCGATGATGCCGGTGGTCTGCGAGCCGTCGTACTGGTCGATCTGGACGTCGACGCCGATCTTCTTCAGCGACGCCTGGAGCGACTCGGCGGTGGCCACCTCGACCGGCTTGTTGTTGCGGACGGCGATGGTGGTCTTGAAGCCGTTCGGCTGGCCGCAGGCCTTCAGCTCTTCCCTGGCCTTCTCGACGTTGCCGTTCTTGTTGGCGGTGGCCAGCTCGAACGGGTCGTACTTCTGGCCCTCGGCACCCGGCACCGACGGGGGCAGCATGTTGGTGCCGATGTCACCGCCGGCGACCGGGCCACCGCGCGCGGTCTGCAGCGACACGTGGTCCGCGCCGTAGATCACGGCGTTGCGGCAGTGGATGTTGTCGAACGGCTTCACGCTCTGCGGGAAGACCGCGTAACGGACGTAGCCGGAGACCGGGTTGTCCAGGTTGCCCTTGTACTTCTTCAGGGCGGTCTGGCGGCCCTGCGGCGACATACCGGTCTGGTTCAGGTCCAGGTCGTAGTCACCGGCGATCAGGCGCTGGTCCATGTCGTTGGCGTTCGAGAAGAACTTGATGGTGATCTCGTCCGGGTAGGCCTTGCGGATCGGGTCCGAGGCCTGCTTCCACTCGGTGTTGCGGACGAGCTTCAGGTCCTTGCCGGGGCTGTACGAGGCGAACTTGTACGGGCCCGAAGAGAACGGGTGCTGACCGTACTTGGACTTGGTGTCCATGTCCTGACGGACGGGGGACGCCGAGATCAGGGACAGCATCTGCTCGAAGTCCGAGTTGGCCTTCGGCAGGTGGAAGACGATGGTCTTGTCGTCCGGCGTGTCGATCGCCTTCAGACCCAGGTGGTCCTTGTCCTTGTCCTTGTAGGGGCCCTGGTACTTGCCGTCCGGGTCCAGGACCTCCTTCAGGTAGGTCGGACCGCCGGACAGCACGTCCTGCGCCCAGACGCGCTCGATGCCGTACTTGATGTCCTTGGAGGTGATCGGCTTGCCGTCCTCCCACGTCACGTCGTCGCGCAGCGTGTAGGTGTAGGTCTTGCCGCCGTCGGTGACCTTGGCGAGTTCCGTGGCGAGGTCCGGGGTCAACTCGGCGCCGGCCTTGCCGGGCTCCGTCTTGTTCGTGACCAGCTGGCGGCTGTAGTAGCGGGAGAAGTTCCACATCATGCCGTAGTAGCCGCGCGTGGTGTCCCACGAGTCGGCGTCCTGGGCGGAGGCGAACTTCAGCGTGCCGCCCTTCTTGGCCTCGGATGCCTGGGCGACCTTGTTGTTGGCTGCGTCGAAGCCGGCCGCGCCGGTCTTCGAACCGCCGCCACCACCGCCGTTGCCGTCGTTGCCGCCGCCGCACGCCGCCGTGGTCAGCAGCGCGGCGACCACAGCAGCAGCGGCCACGGCCTGCTTGCGCCGCCCTGAGGTGCGTTGGGTAGTCACGTTCTCGGATCCTCCGGATAGATGAGAGACCCCGTGTAGGTCCACGGGTCGCTGGGGGTACGGCAGTTCAGCGGGAGCCCTTGGGGTCGAGCGCGTCCCGCACGCCGTCGCCGAAGAGGTTGAAGGCAAGGACGGTGATGAAGATCGCCACACCGGGGACCACCATGTACATGGGGTCCGACTCGTAGTAGTCGATGGCGGTCGAGAGCATCTGGCCCCAGGAGGCGGTCGGCGGCTTGACGCCCACGCCGAGGAAGCTGAGCGCGGCCTCGGTGAGGATGTTGGTCGGGATCATCATCGTCGTGTACACGATGATCGGCGCCACGAGGTTGGGCAGCAGCTCCTTGAACAGGATGTAGAAGCGGCCGGCGCCGAGGGAGCGTGCCGCCTCGACGTACTCGCGTTCGCGCAGCGAGAGCGTCTGGCCGCGCACCACGCGGCCGATGTAGGGCCAGCCGAAGAAGCCGATGACGAGGATCATCACGAAGACGCGCACACCCGTGCCGGACAGGCCAAGCATCTCGTTCGGCACGACGGAGACCAGCGCGATGATGAACAGCAGTTGCGGGAAGGCGAGCAGGCCGTCCATGACCCGGCTGATCGCCGCGTCCACCCAGCCGCCGAAGAAGCCGGCGAGGATGCCGAGGACGGTGCCCAGGATGACGGCGACCACGGCGGACAGGAAGCCCACGAGCAGCGAGATCTGGGCGCCGTAGACGATGCGGGCGAAGATGTCGCGGCCGCTGACCGGCTCGACGCCGAGGAGGTGCTCGCCGCTCATGCCGCCGAGGGAACCCTTGGGGGTGCCGAAGAGCGGGTCGATCAGGTCCTCGTGGTGCAGCTCGGGGTCCTGACCGACCGCGTGCGCGATCACGGGCGCGAGCAGCGCGACCAGGATGAGCAGGAGCACGACGATGCCGCCCGTCAGGGCGAGTTTGTCCCGCTTGAGGCGCTCCCAGGCGATCCGGCCCAGGGAACGCCCCTGTACCGCCTTGGCAGCGACGCCGACGGCCGTCGCCTCGTCGGCAGCGCTCGGGGCCGCTTCCGCGGTCGGCTCGTGCAGTGGTGCCGTCATCTGGCAGGGACCCCTCTCAACCGGCGGTGGCCGGCCCGCGCTTGCCGCTGTGGCGGCTGTTCAGTCCGTCGTACACAGGGGCGAACGCCCCTTGGAGCGGGAGTCTTCAACGCCATGGTGATCTGTTGCCAGTCTTGGCGGTGAATGGATGCGCAAACGTGATGCGGGTAGAGAGGTTCCGTTATCCGGACAGTGGGTAACGGGGGTCGGACATGGACCAGTTGGGGCGGCTCACAGCAAAAACGGACCATCCGCATCCATCTACGCGCGCAGAGGATCACCGGTGCGTGAGCTCGGCCGGCGGACGAACCGGACGGATCAGTAGCCGCCGCGCACCGGCGGATAGCCGTAGCCGGCCGCCGGGGCCTGCGCGGGGGCCGCGTGGGTCTCCCGGTCGTAGAACGGGCGGGAGTTGGCGCGCAGCCACATCGCGACCGGGTCGTACTCGTCGGACATCGCGACCGTCGACACCGGCAGCCCGTCGGGGACGGCGCCGATGGACTGCTGCATCATCACGCGCACCGAGTCGACGGCCGGCGGCGAGGTGTCGTACACGTCAAGACCGATGGCGAGATACGGCGCTCCGAGCGCCGGCTGCACCCAGGCGCGGCGCAGCGAGCGCAGGGCCGGGGTACGGTGGGCGTTCTGGGTGAGCAGGGCGTAGAACTGCGAGGCCTCTACGGCGGGTTCGGACAGCCGGAGGGGGCCCGCGGGCTGGCGGTCAAGACCGGTGGCGATACGGCGCAGGTCCAGCCACGGGATGCCGACGCCGCCGCCCGGGGCGTGCGGGTTCAGCCAGAGGCCGTAGTGGTCGGGGTAGAGGGTGCGGGCCACGTCGAGGCCGTCCACGACCTCGTACGAACGGTTCCAGCCGCTCGCCGACAGCTCCTGGGCGGAGGTCACGCAGGGGGCGTAGCCGTGGCCGTCGACCTCCATGTGGCCGTACTGGGCGTCGGGGGAGCCCGCCTGGCCGTGCCAGAGCAGCATCCAGACCTGGCCGGAGGAGGGGGTCGCCAGCGCGCGCAGCAGCGCCTCGTAGGCGTCGTAACGCCCGGGCGTCACCTGGCGCAGCGTCTGCTCGACCTGCCCGGCCGTGGTGCCGCTGGCGCTCACTTGTACCGCCCCTCCATACAACCGACGTTTCGACCGAGCCGTGAGGCCGGGTCCTGTCGTCACCTTCCCGTCGTCCGCCCGGCGGGCAGGCGGGAAAGTGACGGCAGGCCTAGCTTAGAGCCGCCGTACGGCGGCCGGGGACTCGCCGTGCGCCGCCGGCTGCGGATCGTGTGCGCTTCCCCGGCGTGCCGGGTCGGGCTCAGTGGGCGTGCTGGTAGAACGGGCGGACGTTCTCCCTCATCCAGTCCGCCACGGGATCCTGGGCCACGTCCAGAAGGACCAGGTTGACCGGCCACCCGGCCGGGGTCTTCGTCAGGGCACGGCCCAGGGCGTCCAGGGGGGCGGCCTGCGGGTCGCCCTCCCACTGGGACAGTTCGACGCCTATGAACATGACCGGGTCGTCCGTCTCGACGGCCGCCAGGCAACGGCGGGCGGTGCTGACCACGCCGGTCTCGGCGAACTCGGCGCCGGCGGTGGCGAGGAAGTCCACCGGGTCGTCCTGCCAGTCCGGTTCGAAGAGGCGGACGCGGCCGCCGTTCGACAGGCCGTCCAGCGGGGTGCGCCCCGCCCGGCACAATTCGGCCACGGCGGCCGGCGGCAGCGGGACGCCGACCACGCCGTCCGGGTTGAGAGCGATGCCGGCCTGCGGGGGCAGTCCGCGCGCGAAGTCGACGGCGGGCGCGACGGTGCACGCCATGTGCGGGCCCACGGCCCGGCGGAACTGCTCCTCGGAGCTGAAGACCGGCACGTACGCCTGGCCGTCGATCTCCAGCGTGGGCAGGTCGAGCGGGCCGCTGCGCGGACCGCCGCCGTTGGGCAGGGGCACCCAGACGAGGCTGCGGCCGAGGACCTCGACGATCCGGCCACCGGCGGTCGGGACGCCGAGGGAGGCGGACAGCACCTCCTCCAGCTCGTTGCCGGGCCATCCGCCGTGGGGATGGGATTGCGCCTGTGCCGGAAGGTCCGCGGAGAAGTCCGCCGGGAAGTCCATCTGCTACCGCCTGCTGTGAACACTGCTGTGGCCGAAAGGCTATCGGGTACACGCCCAAACCTCACGGAAAATCCCACGACCAGGGCCTACGGCTCCCCGCGCGAGCCCCCGGCCCAGCGGGCGGTCACATCGCCCCACGAGGCATGAACGGCGCGGCGCCCTCATCTCGGTGAGACGGCTCCCACGCCGGGCAGCCGCCTGGAGGACGACCCGCCCAGCACGACCGCCCCCGCCCCGCGAGCGCGCCGTGCGGCGGGACGCGCCCCGGTTCACTCAGCGGTCCGCGCGGCGAAGGACCAGGCTCGGTCCGGTGGGCAGTCCGTGCGCTGCGCACTGCGCCGCCGGCCGGCGGGCCCCGGGCGGGGTCGGGTGTCGGCGCCGAACGGGGCTCCGCACGCCGACCGCCGCGAAGGGCTGCGCGCGGTCCTCGGGTCGCGAAGCCGGTCCGCCGCAGTAGCGCTGCCGCCTCACGGTCCAGCAGGGTCGCAGAGCCGCGGCCCCTCGGCAGAACGCTCCGCCGACAGGCCGGGCGGTGGCGCCGGAAGGCGTACCGCGGCACCACGCCCCGATCCGGTCAGCGGTCCGTACGGCCCGAGCCACGCCCCTTACTGTCAACGGTCCACGTAGCGCGAGACGCCGCGGTGCGGTGGGCAGTCCGTGTACTGCGCGCTGCGCCGTGGCAGCCGGGCCCGGGGGCCCGAGTGTCGGCGCAGTGAGCTGGGCGGTCGTGCGGTGTGGGGCGGAGTGCGCCCGGTGGGCGGCCCTCGGGGCTGAACGGGGCTCCCCCACGTGGACCGCCGTGACGGGCCGCACGCGGTCCTCAGGTGGCGAAATCGATGCGGTGCAGGCGGGTCGCTGCCTCGCGGTCCAGGAGGACCGCCGAGCCGCAGCCCGTTGGCAGGGTGTTCCGCTCCACCGCGTGGAGCAGGGCGGCGGTGGCACGGCGGTGGCGGTGGAAGGCATAGCGGGAGATACCGCGGCCCCGTGCGCGCTGGCCGGTCAGGGCGGTGCCGGGGGTGACGTCCAGCAGGACGATGTGCAGGGTGCCGCCGCGTCGGCGGGCGGTACGGGCCAGCCAGGCGCGGACCCAGGGCTGCGTGCCGCAGTCGTGGACCACGAGCGCCGCCCCGGAGCGCAGCGCCCGGCGCAGCCCCGCGAAGTGGGCGAGGCGGACCAGGGGGCGGTACAGGGCGTAGGGGAGGTACGCCGCCAGGCGGGCGTCCCAGCGGTCGCGGGTGTCCTGGGAGTCGATGCGGACGCCGTGCACCGCGCGCCGCATCAGCGTGGACTTGCCGCTGCCGGGCAGGCCGGTCACCACGACCAGGTCGCGCGGGCCGAAGCGCAGCACGCGCGGGCCGCGGCCGGACCGGTCCCGCAGGTCGCGGACCAAGAGGGCGGGGGCCTGGGCCGTCGCGTACAACGCGGTCCTGTGCGCCGTCATCATTCCTCCCCACGGATCGTAAAGAGAAGGTAATGTGCGGCGCCCGCCGTTTCCGTGCACGTCCTGCCACAGGACAGTCACAGATGCCGCCCTGCCGCAAATCGGGCCGAGCGTGCAATGATGTGCGCGCAACTGCATATCGGCCGCTTGAATCCGCGCGGGAGAGTCCCCAGCCGTCTCGCTGGGGCGCCGAAGGAGCAAGTACCTCCCTTGAATCTCTCAGGCCCCGTTACCGCGCGGGCGAGGCACATCTGAAAAGCGGGCCGCTGGCGCAGTGGCTCCACCCAAGGTGCAAGCCGTGCACCGTCCGTCCGACGGCGGTCATGGCGAACCTCTCAGGTTCCGATGACAGATGGGGAGGACATGATTCGTCCTCGCCTGTCATGCCTTGGAGACCGCCCGATGAGCAGTACCGAACCCGACCGACCCCGCCGCACCGCGCTCGACGCGCTGCACCGCTCGCTCGGCGCGACGATGACCGACTTCGCAGGCTGGGACATGCCGCTGCGCTACGGCTCCGAGCGCGACGAGCACATCGCCGTACGGACGAAGGCCGGCCTCTTCGACCTGTCCCACATGGGCGAGATCACCGTCACCGGCCCGCAGGCCGTCGCGCTGCTGAACCACGCCCTGGTCGGCAACATCGCCACCGTCGGCCTCGGCCGCGCCCGCTACACCATGATCTGCCAGGCCGACGGCGGCATCCTGGACGACCTGATCGTCTACCGGCTGGGCGAGACCGAGTACATGGTCGTCGCCAACGCCTCCAACGCCCAGGTCGTGCTCGACGCGCTGACCGAGCGGGCGGCGGGCTTCGACGCCGCGGTGCGCGACGACCGGGTCAACTACGCGCTGCTCGCCGTGCAGGGCCCCGAGTCCGCCGGCATCCTGAAGTCCCTCACCGACGCCGACCTGGAGGGCCTGAAGTACTACGCCGGGCTCCCCGGCACGGTCGCCGGCGTCCCCGCGCTGATCGCGCGCACCGGCTACACCGGCGAGGACGGCTTCGAGCTGTTCGTGGCCCCGGGCGACGCGGAGAAGCTGTGGCAGGCGCTGACCGAGGCCGGCGCGGACGCCGGTCTTGTCCCGTGCGGCCTGTCCTGCCGGGACACGCTGCGCCTGGAGGCGGGCATGCCGCTGTACGGGCACGAGCTGTCGACCTCGCTGACCCCGTTCGACGCGGGCCTCGGCCGGGTGGTCAAGTTCGAGAAGGAGGGCGACTTCGTGGGCCGCGAGGCGCTGGTGGCCGCCGCCGAGCGCGCCGCCGCCGAGCCGCCCCGGGTGCTCGTCGGCCTGGTCGCCGAGGGCCGCCGGGTCCCGCGCGCCGGGTACGCGGTCGTCGCGGGCGGCGAGGTGATCGGCGAGGTCACCTCCGGCGCTCCCTCCCCCACCCTGGGCAAGCCGATCGCCATGGCGTACGTCGACGCCGCGCACGCCGCTCCGGGCACAGCCGGTGTCGGTGTGGACATCCGGGGCAACCACGAGCCGTACGAGGTCGTGGCGCTGCCCTTCTACAAGCGGCAGAAGTGACCAAGCGGCGGAAGTGACACCGCCGTAGCCGGCACGGAGGCGACGTGAGACACGTCACCCCTGGTCACGCACGCCTTTCGCAGTCCCTCATTCATCACCATTGACTCGCGTACAGGAGAATTCTGGCCATGAACAACCCTCAGCATCTGCGCTACAGCAAGGAGCACGAGTGGCTGTCGCCCGTCGAGGACGGCGTGGCGACGGTCGGCATCACGGAGTTCGCGGCCAACGCGCTCGGCGATGTCGTCTACGCCCAGCTCCCGGAGGTCGGCGACACGGTGGCCGCGGGCGAGACCTGCGGTGAGCTGGAGTCGACCAAGTCGGTGTCCGACCTGTACTCCCCCGTCAGCGGCGAGGTCACCGAGATCAACGAGGACGTGGTGAACGACCCGTCGCTGGTGAACTCCGCACCCTTCGAGGGCGGCTGGCTGTTCAAGGTGCGCCTGGCCGAGGAGCCCGCCGACCTGCTCTCCGCCGACGAGTACGCCGCCGAGACGGCCGGCTGAGAATCGGACACACGCACATGACTGCTCTCAACACACCCCTGCACGAGCTCGACCCGGACGTCGCCGCCGCGGTCGACGCCGAGCTGCACCGCCAGCAGTCCACGCTGGAGATGATCGCCTCCGAGAACTTCGCCCCGGTGGCGGTCATGGAGGCGCAGGGCTCGGTCCTCACCAACAAGTACGCCGAGGGCTACCCCGGCCGCCGCTACTACGGCGGCTGCGAGCACGTCGACGTGGTCGAGCAGATCGCCATCGACCGCATCAAGGAGCTGTTCGGCGCCGAGCACGCCAACGTGCAGCCGCACTCCGGCGCGCAGGCGAACGCGGCCGCGATGTTCGCGCTGCTCAAGCCCGGTGACACGATCATGGGTCTGAACCTCGCCCACGGCGGGCACCTGACCCACGGCATGAAGATCAACTTCTCCGGCAAGCTCTACAACGTCGTCGCCTACCACGTGGGCGAGGACGGCCTGGTCGACATGGCCGAGGTGGAGCGGCTGGCGAAGGAGTCCAAGCCGAAGCTGATCGTGGCCGGCTGGTCCGCGTACCCGCGGCAGCTGGACTTCGCCGCGTTCCGCCGGATCGCGGACGAGGTCGGCGCGTACCTCATGGTCGACATGGCGCACTTCGCCGGCCTGGTGGCCGCGGGCCTGCACCCGAACCCGGTGCCGCACGCCCACGTGGTCACCACCACCACCCACAAGACGCTGGGCGGCCCGCGCGGTGGCGTGATCCTGTCCACGGCCGAGCTGGCGAAGAAGATCAACTCCGCGGTGTTCCCCGGTCAGCAGGGCGGCCCGCTGGAGCACGTGATCGCCGCCAAGGCGGTGTCCTTCAAGGTCGCCGCGAGCGAGGAGTTCAAGGAGCGCCAGCGTCGTACCCTGGAGGGCGCCCGCATCCTGGCCGAGCGCCTGGTCCAGGGCGACGTCCGGGCGGTCGGCGTGGACGTCCTGTCCGGCGGCACGGACGTGCACCTGGTCCTGGTCGACCTGCGCGACTCCGAGCTGGACGGGCAGCAGGCCGAGGACCGCCTCCACGAACTCGGGATCACCGTCAACCGCAACGCGATCCCGAACGACCCGCGCCCGCCGATGGTCACCTCGGGCCTCAGGATCGGCACGCCGGCCCTGGCCACCCGCGGTTTCACGACCGAGGACTTCACCGAGGTCGCGGACGTGATCGCCGAGGCGCTGAAGCCGTCCTACGACGCCGATGCCCTCAAGGCCCGGGTGCGCACCCTGGCCGACAAGCACCCGCTGTACCCGGGTCTGAACAAGTAAGTCCCGTTCCGAGGAGTGCCGCGTACGGGCCGGAGAACCCGGCCCGTACGCGGCGCCCCGCCCCTGGCACCCCCAGCACCACCCCGTCTTGAGGAGTCACCGTGGCCATCTCGGTCTTCGACCTGTTCTCGATCGGCATAGGCCCGTCGAGCTCCCACACGGTCGGCCCGATGCGGGCGGCCCGCATGTTCGCCCGCCGGCTCCGCAACGAGGACCTGCTGGAGCAGGCCGCCTCGGTCCGCGCCGAGCTGTACGGATCCCTCGGCGCGACGGGCCACGGCCACGGCACGCCGAAGGCGGTCCTGCTCGGCCTGGAGGGCGCCTCGCCGCGCACGGTGGACGTGGAGACGGCCGACGAGCGGGTCGAGACGATCAGGGCCTCCGGCCGCCTGAGCCTGCTCGGCGAGCACGAGATCGCGTTCTCCTACGACGACGACATGGTCCTGCACCGCCGCAAGACGCTCCCCTACCACGCCAACGGCATGACCCTGTGGGCGTACGACGCCTCCGGCGCCGAGCTGCTGGCCAAGACGTACTACTCGGTGGGCGGCGGCTTCGTCGTGGACGAGGAGGCGGTGGGCGCCGACCGCATCAAGCTGGACGACACGGTGCTGAAGTACCCCTTCCGTTCGGGCGACGAGCTGCTGCGCCTGACGAAGGAGACGGGCCTTTCGATCTCCTCCCTGATGCTGGAGAACGAGCGGGCCTGGCGCACCGAGGAGGAGATCCGCGAGGGCCTGCTGGAGATCTGGCGGGTGATGCAGGCGTGCGTGCGGCGCGGCCTGTCCCGCGAGGGCATCCTGCCGGGCGGTCTGAAGGTGCGCCGCCGTGCGGCCGTCACCGCCCGCCAGCTGCGCGCCGAGGGCGACGCGACGGCCCGCGCGATGGAGTGGATCACCCTCTACGCGATGGCGGTGAACGAGGAGAACGCGGCCGGCGGCCGGGTCGTCACCGCCCCGACCAACGGCGCGGCCGGCATCATCCCGGCGGTCCTGCACTACTACATCAACTTCATCCCCGGCGCGGACGAGGACGGCGTGGTCCGCTTCCTGCTCGCCGCCGGCGCGATCGGCATGCTCTTCAAGGAGAACGCCTCCATCTCCGGCGCCGAGGTCGGCTGCCAGGGCGAGGTCGGCTCCGCCTGCTCGATGGCGGCGGGCGCCCTCGCCGAGGTCCTGGGCGGCACGCCCGAGCAGGTCGAGAACGCCGCCGAGATCGGCATGGAGCACAACCTCGGCCTCACCTGCGACCCCGTGGGCGGTCTGGTCCAGATCCCCTGCATCGAGCGCAACGGCATGGCCGCGGTCAAGGCCGTCACCGCCGCCCGGATGGCCATGCGCGGCGACGGCTCCCACAAGGTCTCCCTCGACAAGGTCATCAAGACCATGAAGGAGACCGGCGCGGACATGTCGGTGAAGTACAAGGAGACGGCCCGGGGCGGGCTTGCGGTGAACATCATCGAGTGCTGACAGGGTCCGGCCCGTGCCGCCGTGCGGGCCGCTACCTCCTGACGCTCAGCCAGACGATCAGCGCGACGACCGCGAGCGCCGCGAGCGAGGCGGCGACGATCTTGCCGGCGCTGTACGGGCGCTCGCCGACCACCTCGCCGGTGCGGGCGTTCACCGTGACCTGCCAGGTCCGCCCGGCGTGGACGTAGGTGAGGAACCACACCGGGAGCAGCATCAGCTTGAAAGTGACGTCGGAGTAGTGGGTGTCGACCGATTCGACCCGCTGCTCGTCTCCCCCGATGTCGCTGCGGCAGTCGTCCTCGATGACCTCGGCCATCCGCTGCCTGGCCGTCTCCAGGCCGTCCTCGGGCTCGATGTCGTAGCGCACCGTCTGGAAGCCCGCCAGGTACTCCTCCTGGTAGGGCCTGGCCTCCTCCAGCGGCCAGGGCGTGAGCTTGTCCAGCTGCTTGGCGGTGACATGGCCGGTGCCGGGCACCAGGACGTCGTCGAAGTCCCGGGTCACCGTTCCGGAGGCCGGGTACCAGCGGGTGTGCCGCACCTGCTCGGTCACGGTGCGGGTCTCGCCGTTCTCGGTGACGGTGCGCGTCACGGTCTCGTAGTAGTAGTCACCGCGCCGGCCCCGGTAGTCGGAGACGGTGGCCGCGTCGTACGTCCAGTGCGGCAGGTAGCTGCCCTTGAAGGACTCCGCCTCGGTGACCTTCTTCAGGTCCTTGGGGGCGAACCAGCGGGAGGACGTCCACGTGCGCAGCGCGTCCCGGGCCGCGTCGCGGTCCAGCCCGAAGGGGACGACGGCCTCGGGGACGACCCGCTCGGTGGCGTTGGCGTCGGCCACCAGGGGGGTGGCGCAGAACTGGCACCGCACGGACAGCGTGTTGCTCTCGGTGCGGGCCCCGCAGCCCGGGCAGACGAAGGTGTTCACCGAGCCGGGCCCGGCCTGCGGCTTGGCGGGGAGGGCCGCCAGTTCCTGGATCGGATGCTCCCGCACCGCCCGCGGGACGGGCACGATGGCCTGCTGGTGCCCGCAGTAGGGGCAGCGCAGCGCGTCGGTCCCCGGGGCGTACTCCACGGTGGCACCGCAGGCTTCGCACGGGTACGAGCGGGCGGAGGCGGCGGTGGCCTGGTCCTCGGTCATGGTCGTCGTCCCCGCCCGCTCAGGCCTGGGGCGGCAGCGGCGGCGGGACGCTGCCGAAGAGGCGTTCGACCTCCGGGACCTGTTCGGCGGGAAGCCAGCCGGACATGCCGTTCTGCCAGACCAGGGTGGTCCGGGTGAGGGTGCCGGCGCTGATCAGGCCGCTCAGCGCGGCACTGTCGTACGGGCCCTGCTGGGCGCCGCCGACGCCGATGAACCACTGCTGCGGGGGCAGCGGCGGCGGGGCGGCCGGAGTGGCGGCGGGTGCGGGGGCAGCGGCGGGGGGCTGCTGCGGGGTGAGGCCCTCCGCCATGCGCCGGCCCAGGGCCATGCCGACGCCCAGTCCGACGCCCTCGCCCGCGGCGCCGGGGTTGCGTGCGGCGTCGCCGATCGCGTCGGCCGCCTGGAGCTGGGTGTACTGGTCGAGGTTGCCCACGATCCCCATCCGGGAGCGGGCGTCGACGGCGGCCTCGACCTCGGGCGGGAGCGAGATGTTCTCGATGATGAACTTGGGCACGGCGATGCCGACCGGGGCCAGTTCCTCGGTGAGGGCGCCCGCCAGCCTGGCGCCGAGCCCGTCCTGCCGGGTGGCCAGGTCCAGCATCGGCACCCCGGCCGTGGCCAGCGCGGTGGCCAGCCGGCCGACGATCAGCTGCCGCAGGTACTCCTGCACCTCCTCGGTGCGGAACTGCGGGTCGGTGCCGGCCAGTTCACGCAGCAGCGCGGCGGCGTCCACGACCCGGGCGGCGAAGGCGCCGAAGGCCCGCAGCCGGACCATGCCGAACTCGGGGTCGCGGACGATGACGGGGTTCTGGGTGCCCCACTTGAGGTCGGTGAACTGGCGGGTGGTGACGAAGTAGACCTCGGCCTTGAAGGGCGAGTGGAAGCCGTACTTCCAGCCCTTCAGGGTGGACAGCACCGGCAGGTTCTGCGTCTCCAGGGTGTAGGTGCCGGGCGTGAAGACGTCGGCGATCTGCCCCTCGTTGACGAAGACCGCCGTCTGCGACTCGCGGACGACGAGCTTGGCGCCCATCTTGATCTCGTTCTCGTAGCGCGGGAAGCGCCAGACGATGGTGTCGCGGCTGTCGTCGGTCCACTCGATGATGTCGATGAACTCACCACGTATGCGGTCCATCAGTCCCATGGCCCGTCCCCCCGTTTCCTCTGCGTGCGGGTCACTCCGCGACCGCACGATAGCAATCGCCGCCGGCCCGGGAATCCGACACCTGCACGAGCCTGTTCCCCCGGGGGCTACCGCACGGTAACCGTCTTTCCCTACGCTTCCGCTCAACTCAACTAGAAGCAAAGGGAGTTGGTCATGAGCCGGACGAGAAGACTGGCGGCCTTACTGGGTGCCGTCGCGCTGCTGACGGCGGTTCCCGGCACCGCCCGTGCGGCGGAGCCGACGTTCTCCGGGACGACGGCGATCGGTACGCACAACGCGTACGAGAAGGCCAAGTACACCTACTTCGCGCAGGCGCTGGACTCCGGCGCCTCGCTGCTCGAAATCGACGTCTACACCGATCCGTTGACCCGGCGCTGGCGGGTCAGCCACAGCAATCCGCTGGGCAACGACAACAACTGCGAGGCCGCGAAGACCCCCGGCGAGCTGTACGGCAAGAGCCGCAACCAGGACCTCGGGAGCTGCCTGGACAACATCGCCGCCTGGCACCAGCTGCACCCCGGCCACCGGCCCATCGTCTTCAAGATGGAGATGAAGAACGGCTTCAACAACACTCTCGGACTCGGGCCCGCCGCGTTCGACACCCTGGTGCGGCAGAAGCTCGGCGACATGGTCTACAAGCCGTCCGACCTGCTGGGCGGGAAGCACCCGTCGCTGGACGCGGCCGCGAAGGCCGACGCCTGGCCGTCCCGGGACGCCCTGACCGGCAAGGTCCTCTTCGAGCTGATCCCCGGCACGGTGGAGCAGGCCAACCCCTTCGACCACTACTGGACCGACCAGGAGTACGGCGACCACCTGCACGACCTGTACGCGGCCGGGAACATCGCCTCCGCCCAGGCCTTCCCCGCCGTGCTCGGCGCCGCCGCCGGCGACCCGCGCGCGAGCCGTTACGACGCCTCGATCCGCCCCTGGTTCGTGTTCTTCGACGGCGACGCGGCGACCTACGTCGGCCAGGGCTACGACACGTCCTTCTACGCGCGGAGCCACTACATCCTGATCACGACGGACGCGGCCGGCGTGGCCCCGGCGATCTCCTCGACCGACCCCACGGACGCCGAGGTGGCCGCCCGCCTCTCCCTCCTGGCCGGGCACCACGCCAGCGTGATCACCTCGGACTGGTCGGCCAAGTCGGCCGCCGTACTGGGTTCGGTGGTCCCCCGAAGCTGATGTTCGAACGCCCTGAAGGGATCGTCCGTACCAGGATGGGGCAGAACCCAACCGACGACTCCTCCCCCACGGCACCTTCAGGGAGTGCGCATGCTGCACGGCATCGACGTGAGCGCCTACCAGTCCTCCACCTACGGCACGAGCGGCCTCTCCTTCGTCTTCGTCAAGGCGACGGAGGGCCGTTCGTACGTCAACTCCAAGCTCAGCGCCCAGACCAAGCACGGCCGCGACGCCGGTCTCGTGGTCGGCTTCTACCACTTCCTGTGGCCGGGCGACATCACCGCACAGGCGGAGTACTTCGTCTCCCACGCACCCGAGAAGGCCGGCGACATCCTCGCCGTCGACTGGGAGACGACGGGCGGGGGCACACACGCGAGCAACGCGGAGAAGGACGCGTTCATCCGCAAGGTCAAGTCCCTGCGCCCGCACAACCGGGTCGTGCTCTACACCAACAGGGACTTCTGGCTGAGCATCGACACCACCTCCTACGCGGGCGACGGCCTGTGGATCGCCGACTACGTCGCCGTCGGGCAGCCCCGGATCAAGGCGAAATGGCTCTTCCACCAGTACACCGACGACCCGCTGGACAAGGACGTGGCGAACTTCGGCAGCACAACGGCGCTGCGGCAGTGGGCGGCCGTCTGATCCGGGGCCGACGCAGCGGACCGGCAAGCCGGACGGGCCAGGGTCTTTCGTTTGGATCAGGCCGGATCAGGGAGCGGGGTCTGGTGCCGTGCATCGCAAGGCGGAGGAGGGCGGCCGGGCGGAGCCCTGCCAACCGACGACAACGCGGCGAGGCGCGGTGCCAGACCCCGCGAGCCCGGCATGATCCAAACGAGAGGCCCTACCCCCGGAACCCCGCCGGCCGCTCGGGAGAGGCCTCGGCCAGGGCCTTGGCGACCGTGTCGGCGCCCGCCTGGAGGCCGTAGACCGGGGTGCCGGGCTGCTGGCGCCAGGAGTCGTCGATGCCGCCGGTGTCCACGGTGTCGAAGCCGAGTTGGTCGATGAGCGCCCGCACCTTCGCCTTGGCCGCCTCGTCGTCGCCCGCCACCGGGAGCGCCATGCGGTCGGGGGCACCGGCCGGCCGGGGGCGTTCGAGGAGGTCCTGGGCGTAGGTGCCGTTGAACGCCTTGATCACCGCGTGGCCGATCGTGCGTTCGGTCCAGCGGCTCTCGGTGAGCCCCTCGTCCTCGATCCCGGCGATCCTGCCGTCCCGCTCCCGCGGGTAGTAGTTGCCGGTGTCGATCACCGTCACGCCCTCGGCCGCCCCGTCGAGCAGCCCGGACGGCAGATCGGGAACCGCCTTGACGGGGACGGTGACCACGACGACCTCGGCGCCGCGCGCAGCCTCCTGTGCGTGTACGGGGGTCGCGCCGGTCTCCTCGGCCAGCGCGGTGAGCGTCTGCGGGCCACGGGAGTTCGCCACGGAGACGTCGTGCCCGAGGGCGGTGAGCCGCCGGGTGAGGTTGCCGCCGATGTTGCCCGCCCCGATGATGCCGATCTTCATGTCCTGCTCGCCTTGCCTTTCCGTGGTCGGTGTCCGGCACAGCTTCCGCAGGACAGATGAAACCCCCGGGCGGCGCCGGCTATTCCGACCCGGCGCCGGCCGAGTGCTCCGTGTCACCTGTTCGGGTTGATCACGTGTTCGGCTTGCTCACGCGGGCCCGCAGGGCGGCGATCACCCAGGCGAACTCCGTCTCGTACGTCGGAGCGGACGTGCCCTTCAGGGTCGCCAGCAGCTCGCGGTAGCGGGCGAGCCTGGTGTTGTGGGACGCCTCCAGGCGTGCGAGGACGGCCGCGTGGTCGGCGTTGCCGAGGAGGTCGTCCAGTACCTCGTCGGCTTCGGGTGCCTCCGGGGCGAGGCCGCGTTCCAGGGCCTGCCCCGCCAGTTGGACGAGCCGCTTGACGAACCACATGGACGCCCCGGCGGGCGTCTCGTGGCCGCGGTCGGCGGCGTTGAACTCGGCCGCCCTGCGCATCTGGGTCCGGAACTCCGGGTCCCGCACCAGTTCGGCCAGCTCCACCCAGGCGTCGACCTGCTCGGGTGTCGGGTCCTCGGGCAGGTCCATCGCGGTGTGCCGCATACGTTCCCGGATCTCGGGATCTGCGGTGTCGAGGCCGTGGAACATCTCCTCCACGAACTCCTCCATGATCCGCCTGCGTTCGGCCGCCGACAGCCGGGCCAGTTTGTTCATCAGGGTCATCTCCTCCGCACTCGAGCCGCGCCGGGCCACGGTGGACAGCACCGCCCGGGTCACCTTCAGGGAGCGGATCCGCGCGTCCAGCGCTGCCACGTGGGCCGCCGCGACCTCCGCGACCGTCCGCTCCCCCGCGAGCACCCTGCGCACGTCGGCCAGGCCGAGGCCCAGCTCGCGCAGGGTGCGGATCAGCTCCAGGCGGGCGACGGAGGCCGCGTCGTAGAGGCGGTAGCCGCCCGTGGAGCGGGCCACCGGGGGCAGGGCGCCCTCGTCCGACCAGTAGCGGATGGTGCGCACGGTCAGTCCGGTGACCCGGGCCAGCTCGCCGATGGTGAGAAGGCCGGTGCCGTCTTCGGTCATGTCGGCGAGTGTGGACCTTCCAGCGGCTGGAGAGTCAAGGCGAGCGGTGGGCGGTGGGCGGTGGGCGGTGGCGAGGATCAGTGCCACGGCCGGCAGTACGGGTTGCTCTCGCAGCCGTTCAGGATCTCCGTCTTCGTCGTCCTGTCCACGGGGCACGCGCCGACGATGTCGTTGCGCCACAGGATGCCGCGCGTCGTGCGCCGGACCGGGGCGGGCGTGATGCGGCCGAGACCGACGCGGCGGTCGGCCGCGGCCTTGAGCCTGTCGTCGAACCGGGGGCAGGCGGGGCGGCGGTCCGTGCCGGGGCCGCGGTGGTGGGGGCGGTCGCGGCCCGTGGTGGCGAGGACGGCGGAGAGGGACGGCAGGGCGGCGGTGGTCCGCCGCCGCAGACGAGCGGTGATCATGCGCGGCACGATCCCGGTTCCGCGGCGGCGGACGGCGGATCGTCACCCGGTCGTGGCGTGCCCAAGCCGTGTCCGACCGGTGCCAACCCGCCGCGGGTCAGCGGAAGATGCCCGTGTGCCCCAGGGAGTAGCGGCCCGGTTGGGGGTACACCGCGAGGCCGTGCGGACCGCTGCCGACCTTGATGCGGGCGAGCTGGGCGCCGGTTCGGGTGTCGATGGCGTACACCTCGGAGTTGTAACGGCCCGACAGCCACAGCACCTTGCCGTCGGTGGAGACGCCGCCCATGTCGGGGCTGCCGCCGTGCGGCAGGCGCCACTTCTTGGTCAACTTGCCCAGGGCGAAGTCGAAGACGGAGATGGTGCCCTCGCCGCGGTTGGAGATGTACATCTCGCGGGAGTCGCGGCTGACGTACAGGCCGTGGGCGCCCTTGCCGGTGGGCAGGAAGCCCGGCTTGCCGAACGTGTCGCCGTTCAGGATCCACATCCCGTTGGCCACCATGTCGGCGATGTAGAACTTCTTGCCGTCGGGCGAGACCTTCACGTCCTGCGGCATGGCGCCCCGGAAGTCCAGCTTCTGCTGTCCGACGACCTCCATCTTCGCGGTGTCGACCTTGAGCAGTTCGGCGCTGAACTCGCAGGAGACGATGAAGTAGCGGCCGTCCAGGGAGAAGTCGGCGTGGTTGACGCCGGCGCAGGCGACCGGGACGGCCTTGACCGTCTTCATGGTGTGCGCGTCGCGGAAGACGAGCTGGTGGTCCTTCGAGGCCATGACGACGGCGTACTTGCCGTCGGGCGTGAAGTAGAGGTTGTACGGGTCGTGCACGTCGACCGGCTTGCCCGCCTTGCCGGTTCTCGGGTCGATGGGGGTCAGGGAGTTGCCGAGGTCGTTGTTGACCCACAGCGTCTTCAGGTCCCAGGACGGCACGACGTGCTGGGGCTGGTGGCCCACCGGGATGGTCTCGATGACCTTGTACGTCTCGGGGTCGATGACCGTGACGGTGTTGGAGATCGTGTTGGGGACGTAGACGCGGGACGGGAAGTCCTTGACGACCGGGGAGAGTTTGCCCGGGCGGTCGGCGGCATAGACGTCGGTCGGATCGAGGACCGGCGGCATGCCGGGCAGCACGTCGGCGACCTGCTGCTGCGCGGGCGGGGCGGGCTCCTTGCTGGCGAGGGATTCGTCGGCGTGGTTCTTCGAGCCCCCGCCGGTACAGGCGGACAGCGCGGTGAGCGCGAGGCAGGCGGCGCCGGCAGTCAGGGCCCGGGCGATGGAAGTGGGTGGCATCAGCTCAGCAGCTCCGTGGTGGTGACCGCATGAAGGCCGCGGCGGTCGAGTTCTGTGAGTACGTCGGGGAGGGCGGTGACCGTGTCCGGGTATCCGAAGTGCAGGCTCACCACGGATCCGTTGCGGACCTCCGCCAGGACCTTGCGGGTGACGGCCGGGGCGCCGGGCCGGGTGTAGTCGAGCGAGTCGACGTCGTAGGACAGCACGTGCGGGTACCCGGCCGCCCGGGCCAGCCGCTCGACCAGCGGGGAGGCGGTCGGGGCGCGCGAGGGGCGGAACCAGGTGCCGATCGAGCCGGTGAGCCGCTTCAGCCGGTCCGCGCAGCCGGTGATCTCCGCGCGGGCGTCGGCCTCCGCCATGGCGTTGACGGCCACATGGCGCTGGGTGTGGTTGCCGAGGTCGTGGCCGCCGTCGAGGATCCGGCGGGCCAGCTGCGGATACTGGTCGAGCCAGGTGCCGACGGCGAGCACGGTGAGGCGGGCGCCGTGTTTCTCGGCCTCGGTGAGCAGGCTGCGGGCGATCTCGGGGTCGCCCTGGCCGTGGAAGGTGAGGGCGACGCGAGGCCGGTCGCGCGGGCCGTGGGTGATCTGCGCGGGCTGCCCGGGAAAGGGCCGCGGCGCGGGCGCGGCCTGCGGGATGCGGGCGGGCGGGGACGCGGCGGAGGAGGCCGAGGATGCGGTGGCGGACGGGGCGGCGCCGGTGGAGGAACACCCGGCGGCGAGCGCGCCCCCGGCGACGAGCCCGGCTCCGGCCCGCAGCACGCCGCGGCGATCGGTCGTGGTCACCCGCACCATTTAAGAGGGGAAGGGTAAGAAAATGGGCGATTCACACGTATTGATACGAGATGAGCGTCAGTCAGCTATGGCGGGTCGAGCGGTCAGCGGTCGGCCACGCGCATCTCGAACCACGTCGTCTTGCCCCGCGGCAGCAGGTTGACCCCCCAGCGGTCGGACAGCTTGTCGACGAGGAACAGGCCGCGCCCGCTGATGTCCAGCTCCTGTACGGGCATCAGGCAGGGCAGCCCTCGGGAGGGGTCGCGAACCTCGACGCGGAGCCAGCCGCGGCGGCGGCGCATCCGCAGGCCGAAGACGCGGGCGCCGGTGTGCCGCACCGCGTTCCCGACGAGTTCGGAGACGAGCAGGACGGTGTCCTCGGCCAGTTTCGGAGACAGTCCCCACTGGCGCAGGATCACGACCTGGGCGAGCCTGCGGGCGGTGGCGGCGGATTCGGGGCGGGACGGGAGCGCAACCTCGGACTCCGTCGGATTGCCGTACAACTCCAGTGCCTTGAGCGCCCGTTCGTCCTCGACCGCGGGCGACCAGCGCGCCGCGGTCACACGTGACTGTTCCCGCGGCTGTTCGATGCCTTCCAGCCCCGCCATGGCCCCATCATGGCCGTCCGCGGCCTCCCGCGAGGCCGTTCCAGCGGAATACGCCCCCTGGGCGACCTCCGCGCGCGGGATTCGCACGGCATATGCCGGTGGCACATCAGGCCCGTCAGCAGCCCCGTTGACCTGGGCGGACGGATCGGTTGGAGGCAATCGACCGGCTCCCTCGGCAAGGCAGGCTCACGGTTGGCTCAAGGCTGCCACAAACCGTCCGCCGAGGGGACCGAATCAGACATCATGTCAATTGCAAGGCCATGGGCGAGGATTCACAGGAACTTCGCCTTGCCGGGACCCTCCTCGACGAAGCTGCGCATGCCGCGCTCGCGGTCCTCCGTGGCGAACAGGCCCGCGAACCAGTTGCGCTCGATGGCGAGCCCGGTCTCGAGGTCCGTCTCCAGGCCGGCGTCGATCGACTCCTTGGCGGCGCGCAGCGCGATCGCGGGTCCCTGCGCGAGCCGGGCGGCCCAGGCGTGCGCGGCCTCGTACACCTCTGCGGCCGGGACCACGCGGTCCACCAGGCCGAGCACGAGGGCCTCGCCGGCCTTGACCTGACGGCCCGTGAAGATGAGGTCCTTGGCCCGGGAGGGGCCGATCAGCCGGGACAGCCGCTGGGTACCGCCCGCGCCGGGGATGAGACCGAGCAGGATCTCCGGCTGGCCGAGCTTGGCGTTGTCGGCGGCGATGCGGTAGTCCGCGCAGAGCGCGAGCTCGCAGCCGCCGCCCAGCGCGTAGCCCGTGACCGCGGCGACCACCGGCTTGGGGATGCGGGCCACGGCGGTGAAGGAGTCCTGCAGGGCGCGGGCCCGCACGACCATCGCCGCGTGGTCCATCACCTGCATCTCCTTGATGTCCGCGCCGGCCGCGAACACCTTCTCGCCGCCGTAGATCACCACGGCGCGCACGTCCTCGCGGCGGGTGGCCTCCTCGGCGAGCTCCTTGATCCGGTCCTGCGTCGCGACGTCGAGCGCGTTCATGGGCGGGCGGTCCAGGCGCAGCGTGCCGACGCCCTCGGCGACTTCCAGAGATACGGTCATGACTGCAGGTTAACGTCCACTAACGGCAACCCGCCCGGTGCGGTCGATCACACCGGGCGGAGCCGTCAGCGGAGGCGTCAGGGGAAGGGTCAGGCCTTCCAGTCCTCCCAGGACATGTTCCAGCCGTTCATCCCGTTGTCCGGGGCGACGGTCCGGTCCTGGGAGTTCTTCACGACGACCACGTCGCCGATCATCGAGCGGTTGAAGAACCAGGCGGCCGGCACCCCGCTGTCGTAGCCGCCGCGCACGTCGCGCAGGCCGACGCAGCCATGGCTGGCGTTGTAGTTGCCGAAGGCGCCGCCGCCCCAGTAGTTGCCGTGGATGAAGGTGCCGGAGTTGGTCAGGCGCATGGCGTGCGGGACGTCCTTGATGTCGTACTCGCCGCCGAAGCCGACCGTCTCGCCGTTCATGCGGGTCACCGTGAGCTTCTCGGTGATGACCATCTGGCCGTTCCAGGTGGCGGTGCCCGGCGCTCCCGCGGTGATGGGGATGGTCCTGACGACCTTGCCCTCCCGCATGACCTTCATCGTGTGCTTCTTGGCGTCGACCACGGAGACCTGGTTGCGGCCGATGGTGAAGGAGACGGTCTTGGTCTGCTTGCCGTAGACACCGGGGCGGCCCTCGACGCCGTCGAGGGCGAGCTTGACGGTGACCTTGGTGCCGGCCTTCCAGTAGTGCTCGGGCCGGAAGTCGAGGCGGTCGTTCCCGAACCAGTGGCCGGCGACCTCGACGGCCGGCTCGGTCTTGATCTCGATCGCCTTCTCGACGGCCTTCGGGGCCGTGATGCCCCGGGTGAAGCGGAGGGAGAACGGCATTCCGACGCCGACGGCGGAGCCGTCCTCCGGGGTGAAGTGGCCGACGAAGGTGTTCTGCGGCGTCAGTGTGGTGAAGCTGGAGTCCTCGGCCGCCTCACGGCCCTCGGAGTCCTTGGCGAGGGCGTGCACCGTGTACTTGGTCGACGCGGCCAGGTGGCTGTCCGGGGTCCATGCGGAGCCGTCGGCGGACATCCGCCCGGCTATCGCGGTGCCCTTGGCGTCCTTGACGACGACCTGGGTCAGCTTGCCCTTGCTCGCACCGACCTTGAGGGCGCCGCTGGTGTCGACGGACTTCGCGCCGTTCTCGGGCGCGATGGTCACGACCGCCTCCGACTGCTCGCTGCGGGCCGTCTCGGACCCCTTGCCCTTCCCCCCGTTGGACGCCGGACCCTGGGCGCCGCCTCCCCCGCACGCGGTGACGGCGAGAAGCAGCACCCCGGAGGCCAGCGCCAGCAGCCCCTTGCTTCCCCGTCGTCCCCGCGCATCCACCGACGCCCCCGATATCGGCCGCACATTCACTTGTTTCTCCCCTCCCCGGGCCGGCCCCCGGCCCGTACCCCAGCGCGTCGTACGCGCTCTGGCGCATATTAACCACAAGGTCAGAGGCAAGTTGTCAGGCGATTGTCACTGTTCCGTCCCAAGTTCAACAGCTCCCGTCAACGCCGCTCCCGTCAACGCCGCTCGCGTCTCAACGCCGAACCCCACTTGGTTACTTCACCGCGCGGCCCGTCTTCCATTCCTCCTCGACGTCCTTCAGGGGCAGTTCGACGGCGTCTTGGGGCCCGAGGTTCGGAACTGGCGGGGACGGAAGTCGAGTCGGGCCTTGCCCAGCCCGTGCCGGCCAAGTCGGCACGGCGGCCGGTGCGACCCCGGGAAACGTGAGTGCGAGGCAAGCTCTGGGCAGAACAGTGGGGAGAACCGCGCGAAGGGGAGCCGCGACCGGGGGTCAGCCGCAGGGGGCGGGCCGGAGGCGGACACGAGCCGGAAGAGCCGCACAGAGCCGCACAGCCGAAAAGAGGGGCCGCCCTGGTGTCCAGCGCAGCCGAGCAGGAGGCGGTGGCGGGCGGGCGCGCCACCGACAAGGGGCGGCCGTCCGCCGCCGTGAACGGCGCGCACCGGGCCGCGCCGCCACCCGTCGTGCCCGTGTGGCCGGGTGCGCCGACGCCGCTGGGCGCCCGTTTCCGGGCGGGCCCGGACGGGGCGGCGGGCACCGGCTTCGCGCTGTGGGCGGGCGGGGCGGAGGCGGTCGAACTGTGCCTGTTCGACGGGCCGGGCCCGGACGCGGAGGAGACGAGGGTCGCGCTGGCCGAGCTGACGCACGAGACCTGGCACGGCTTCGTGCCCGGTGTCATGCCGGGGCAGCGCTACGGCTACCGGGTGCACGGCCGCTGGGACCCGTGGACGGGCGCCCGCTGGAACCCGGCGAAGCTGCTGCTCGACCCGTACGCGCGCGCGGTGGACGGTGAGTTCCGGCTGCCGCCGGAGGTCTACGGGCACGTGCGCGACTGGCCGGACCAGCAGGTCGCGGACACCGTGCGCGACGAGCGGGACTCGGCGCCGTACGTGCCCAAGGGCGTCGTGGTCCACGATGACGACGACTGGTCCGACGACCGCCGCCCCGGGACGCCGTGGGCGGACTCGGTGATCTACGAACTGCATGTGCGCGGCTTCACCAAGCTGCACCCGGGGATTCCCGAGGAGCTGCGCGGGACGTACGCCGGTCTCGCCCACCCGGCGGCGATCGAGCACCTGGTGAAGCTGGGCGTGACGGCGGTGGAGCTGCTGCCGGTGCACCAGTTCGCGCACGAGGACCATCTGCTGCGCCGCGGCCTGCGCAACTACTGGGGTTACAACTCGATCGGCTACTTCGCCCCGCACGCCGGCTACGCCGCCTCCGGCACCGCGGGAGCGCAGGTGGGCGAGTTCAAGCGGATGGTGCGCGCGCTGCACGCGGCCGGTGTCGAGGTGATCCTCGACGTGGTCTACAACCACACGGCGGAGGCAGGCGAGTTCGGTCCGACGCTGTCCCTCAAGGGCATCGACAACCAGCGCTACTACCGCCTCCAGCCGGACGCCCGCAGGTACACCGACTACACCGGCTGCGGCAACACCCTGCACGTGGTCCAGCCGAACGTGCTGCGCCTGATCACCGACTCGCTGCGGTACTGGGTGACGGAGATGGGCGTGGACGGCTTCCGTTTCGACCTCGCCGCCGCGCTGGCTCGCGCCATGCACGACGTCGACATGCTCTCGCCGTTCCTCGCGGTCATCGCGCAGGACCCGGTGCTGCGCCGGGTCAAACTGATCGCCGAGCCGTGGGACGTCGGCTCGGGCGGCTACCAGGTGGGCGCCTTCCCGCCGCTGTGGACGGAGTGGAACGACCGCTACCGCGACACGGTGCGGGACTTCTGGCGGCACGCGCTGCCGGACGTGCGGGAGATGGGCTACCGGCTGTCCGGCTCCAGCGACCTGTACGCCTGGGGGGGCCGCCGCCCCTACGCCTCCGTCAACTTCGTCACCTCGCACGACGGTTTCACCCTGCGCGACCTGGTGTCCTACGAGCGCAAGCACAACGAGGCCAACGGCGAGGGCAACCGGGACGGCACCGACGACAACCGCTCCTGGAACTGCGGGGCGGAGGGCGAGACGGACGACGAGCGGGTGCGGGCGTTGCGGCGGGGGCAGTTGCGCAACCTCATGACCACCCTGCTGCTGTCGACGGGGGTGCCGATGCTGGTCGCGGGCGACGAGCTGGGACGCACCCAGGGCGGCAACAACAACGCCTACTGCCAGGACAACGAGACCGGCTGGCTGGACTGGAGCCTGCTGGAGGACCCCGGCTGGCGGGAGCTGACGGAGCTGACCGCCCGTCTGATCGGTCTGCGCCACCGGCATCCGGTGCTGCGCCGCCGCGCGTTCTTCTCCGGGCGCGCGCACTCGGCGGACGGGCTGCGGGACCTGGCCTGGTTCACCCCGTGCGGCACGGAGATGGCGGAAGGGGACTGGTACGCCCCCGCGGCCACCCTGGGGATGTACCTGTCCGGCCGGGACATCCCGGGCCGCGACGAGCGCGGTGACCCGATCGTCGACGACAGCTTCCTGGCGGTGCTGCACGCCGGGGACCGCCCGGTGGACTTCGTGCTGCCGGGGCCGCCGTGGGCCCGGCGGTACGAGGTGATCGTGGACACCTCGCGCGAGGAACAGGCTCGGGCACCGGGCGCGGCGCACGCCGCGGGCGCCGCGATCACGGTGCCGGCGAGGTGCGTACTGCTGCTCAAGGTGGTGGAATAGAAAGGTCCTGGCCGAGGATGCCCCGGTCGTACGCGACTGCGACCGCCGCCGCGCGGTCCTTGACGCGGAGTTTGGCGTACAGGTGGGTGAGGTGGGTCTTCACGGTGGCCTCGCTGATGAACAGCTCGCGGGCTATCTCCCGGTTGGAGGTGCCCTTGGCGACCAGGGCCAGCACCTCGCGCTCGCGGGCCGACAGCGGCTCGTTGCCGCGTGCGGGCGCGCGGACCGCGGAGACCAGCCGGGAGGCCACAGCCGGGGAGAGGACCGTACGGCCCTCGGCGGCGGCGCGGACGGCGGTGAACAGCTCGTCGCGCGGGGCGTCCTTGAGCAGGTAGCCGGTCGCGCCCGCCTCGATCGCAGGCAGGGTGTCGGAGTCGGTGTCGTACGTGGTCAGCACCAGCACCTTGGCGCGGGCGCCGCGGCGGGTCAGCTCGCGGATGGCGTCCACGCCCGAGCCGCCCGGCATGCGCAGGTCCATCAGGATCACGTCCGGGTCGAGCGCCGCGGCTCGCTCCAGGGCCTCCACGCCGCCCGACGCCTCGCCGAGGACGGTGAATCCGGGCGCGGACTCGAACATGCCGCGCAGGCCGTCGCGCACGACGGGATGGTCGTCGACGATCAGCAGGGAGATCACGGCGTCATCGGTCATGGCGTACCAACGGTACGCGAGCCGAGACCGCAGTGCCGTGCCCCGGTTCCGACTCGACCGTGAGGGAGCCCGCGATGCGCTCGGCGCGGGCGCGCATGCCGTCGAGGCCGAAGCCGCCGGCGCGGGTGCGTTCGGGCACGGCGAGGGGGTCGAAGCCGTGGCCGTCGTCGCGGATGTCGAGCACGACCTCGTCACCCATGAAGGACAGGGTGACGCCGACGCGGGAGGCGCCGGCGTGCCGGGCGGCGTTGGACAGGGCCTCCTGGGTGATGCGCAGCAGGGTGGCCGCGACTTCGTCGTGCAATTGCTCGGCGGTGCCGGTGACGGTGAAGTCGGCCCGTGCGCCGATGCGTTCGCCCCACTCGGCGACGGTCCGCTTGAGTGCCTCGGGCAGGCCGTTGCCGTCGAGGGCCATGGGGGCGAGGTTGTGCACGGAGCGGCGGGCCTCGCCCAGGCTGTGCCGGGCGAGGCCGAGGGCGCGATCGACGTGCTCACGCGCCACGGCCTCGTCCGGTGTGCCGGCGACGACCTGGAGCTGGGCGATGATGCCGGTCAGGCCCTGGGCGAGGGTGTCGTGGATCTCGGCGGCCAGCCGCCGGCGCTCGTCGGCGACCCCGGCCTCGCGGGCCTGGACGAGGAGTTGGGCGTGCAGGGCGGCATTCTCGTCCATGGCCTGCTGCAACGCGGCGTTGGCGCGCCCGAGTTCGGCGATGGTCTCGGCCTGGGTGCGGGCCCGGGCGTCCTCGAGGCCGGCGAGGTGGGCGAACAGCGTGAGCAGCATGATGTTCGCCGCCAGGATCGCCCCGAAGAAGACCCAGCCCATCTCCCCGCGCGGGGGCATCCCGCCCGCCTGGGAGCCCGCGACGGTCACGGCGGTGGCGAACAGGCCGGTCTTGCGCACCCGTTGCGGCAGCAGTCGGTCAGCACCGAAGTAGCCGGTGACGGCGTAGAACGCGAACAGGGGGTTCAGCCAGGTCAGGGCGAAGCCGAGGGCCCAGCGCAGGCCATAGTAGGCGGCACTCACGCCCGACGGGCCGGGCCGGGCACGGGAAGCCCGCCTCCACCACACCTCCAGGGTGGCGGCCGACACGACCAGGGCGGCGGCCGCGTACCACTTCTCGCTCGTCATGCCGACCGCGTCGGCCGCCGCAGAGGCGACCAGGGTGCCCAGGGCCAGCAGCCCGGCAGGCCCCCAGCGGTGGAACGCCGCCCACCGCCGTTCGACCACCTCGATGTCGTCCATCCCCTCAGTGTGGGGGTGGGAGCCGGGCACGTCGCCACTCACTCCCAGCGGAACCAGCGGGAGGCCGCCGCGGTGAGCAACGCCGCCCACGCGGCCGTCACCCCCAGGTGGGACCAGCCCGGCCAGTGGCCCTCCGCCGCCTGGTTCAGGGCCTGGGCCGCGGCGCCGAACGGGGTCCAGCCGACGATCCGGGCGAGCAGGTCCGGCATGGCCTGCACCGGCAGCCACACGCCCGCGCAGAACATCATCGGGAAGAGCGCCGCGGACCCGATCGCGCCCGCGATCCTCGTGGTGCGGGACAGCGCGGAGATCACCGCGCCCAGGGCGAGCGCGGCGAACACCGCCAGCAGCAGGGCGACGACGTAGCCGAACGGCTGCCTCGGCAGGGTCACGTCGAAGGCGAGCCGGCCGACGGTGAGCGAGAGCAGCGCCGAGGCCAGGGCCGCACCCCCGAACACCACCATGTGCGCGGACAGCAGGGCGGCCGGCCGGACCGGGGTGGTGGACATCCGGCGCAGGATGCCGCGTTCGCGGTAGCCGGTGAGGACCTGGGGCATGCCCTGGAGCCCGCCGAGGATCAGCCCGAGCAGCACCGCGACCGGCACGTAGGCGTCGATGGGGCGCAGGCCCCCGAAGGACGGGTCGGCCTCCCGGAAGGACGGGATGGAGCCGAGGATCACCAGGAGCAGGGTGGGGAACAGCAGGATCCAGAAGATCGCGCCGGGCTCACGGCCGAACAGGCGGATCTCGGCGCGCAGTACGGCCGGGTTGACCAGGGTGTTGCTCATGCCTCGACCTCCGTCAGATCCAGGAAGGCGTCGTCGAGTGTGGCGTCGGTGACGCGGAGTTGATGGGCCGTGATGTGGTGGCGGGCGAGCAGCGTGATGACGGCGTTGACGGTCTCGTCGGTCCCGGAGAGGGTGATCCGGCCGTCCTTGTGCGCGATGGAGGCGAGTTCGGGCAGGGCGTTCAGATCACGGTCGTCCAGCGGCGCGGACGGGGTGAAGCTGATGACGGTGGCGCCGGCCGAGCGCCGGATCAGGCCCTGCGGGGTGTCCAGGGCGGCGATCCGTCCCCGGTCGATCACGGCGATCCGGTCGCACAGCCGCTGGGCCTCCTCCATGAAGTGCGTGACCAGGAGGATGGTGACGCCGCGGGCCCGGACGTCCTCGACGAGCTGCCAGGTGTCGCGGCGGGCGCGCGGGTCGAGCCCGGTGGTCAGCTCGTCGAGCACGACGATCCGGGGATTGCCGATGAGGGCGAGCGCGATGAACAGCCGCTGCTTCTGGCCGCCGGAGAGCTTGGCGAAGCGGGTGGTGAGCTTCTGCTCCAGGCCGAGGCGTTCGGCCAGCGGCCGCCAGTCGGCCGGATTCGGATAGAAGGACGCGTACAGCTGAAGCGCCTCGCGGACGGTGAGCTTGGCCTGCAACTCGCTCTGCTGGAGCTGGGCGCCGAGCACGCGGGCGACCTGTTCGTGGTCCGCGACGGGGTCGAGGCCGGTGACCCGGACACGGCCCGCGTCGGGGACGCGCAGGCCCTCGACGCACTCGACGGTGGTGGTCTTGCCGGCGCCGTTCGGGCCGAGGACGCCGAAGATCTCGCCCTCCTCGACGGCGAAGGAGACGCCGTCGACGACGGTCCGGCCGCCGTAGGACTTGCGCAGTTCGCTGACTTCGATGACGGACATGGCTCAACGATCCCGGCCGGTGAGGTCCGCGTACATCGCCCGGGGCGCTCGAAGCCGCATCAGCCGATCGGTTGATGCGGCCCTACGACCGGACCGGCCCCGGCGTGGTTCCCGCGGTCGAACACGCAGGTCGTAGGACCAGCGGCGGAGTCCGGTCCGGCCAAAACTCGGTGGGAGTTGTCGGCGCCGGTCCGTAGGCTCGCCCGTGATGCCCACGACACCTGACACCCTCGAGGACCGCACCGACCGCTCCGGTCCGACCGGCCGTTCGGCCGTCCGTTCTTTGCTGCGCCTGTGGCCGTACGTGCGGCCCGTCCGCGTACGGCTGTTCACCGCCGCGTTCATCGCGGTCGTCGCCTCCTGCGTGGGGCTGGTGATCCCGCTCGTCCTGAAGTGGATGGTGGACGGGCCGATCGCCGACCGGGATCCGCGCGGCGTGTGGCTCGGCGCGCTGTACCTGCTGCTGCTCGGGGTCGGGGAGGCGCTGCTGTTCGGGCTGCGGCGGTGGCTGGTGGCGCGGCCGCTGTCGAACGTCGAGGCGGAGATGCGGGCGGACCTGTTCCGGCATCTGCAACGGCTGCCGGTCGCCTTCCACGACCGGTGGGCGTCCGGGCAGTTGCTGTCCCGGGGCACGACGGACCTGATGCTGCTGCGCATGTTCCTCGCCTTCCCGTTGACGTTCCTGCTGGTCAACGGGGTCACCATCCTCGTGGGCGTGGTCATCATGCTGATGCAGGACTGGACGCTGGGGCTGGTGATGCTGGCGCCCGCCGTGCCGCTGATCGCGTTGAGCGCGGTCTTCGAGAAGCGGTACGCGCATGTGGCGCGGCTGGCACAGGACCAGGTCGGGGACCTGACGACGGTGGTCGAGGAGAGCGTGCTCGGCATCCGCGTCATCAAGGGGTTCGGCCGGCACCGCAGTCAGGCGCGGGCGTTCCGCGACCTGTCGCGGACCCTGCGGGGCACGGAGTTGCGCAAGGCCCGTCTGCTGGCGGCCATCTGGGCGGTCATCATGGCCCTGCCGGAGGTGGCCATCGGGGCCACGCTGGTGGTGGGGGCGGTGCAGGTCGCCTCGGGCGGTCTTTCGGCGGGGACGCTGGTCGCCTTCCTGTCCACGGCACTCGCCCTGCGCTGGCCGGTGGAGTCGATCGGCTTCCTGCTGGCGATGAGCCAGGAGGCGGCGACGGCGACCGAGCGGTACTTCGAAGTGATGGACGAGGAACCGGAGTCCGGGGAGCCGTCGGTGCGCGAGGCGCGTACGCCGGTGCCGGGCGGCGGCTCGCGCGGCCCGGCGTCGCCGGACCCGGCGCACGAAGGGCTCCGCTTCGACAACGTCCGCTTCCGCTACCCCGACGCCCCGCCCGGCTCCCAGCCCCTCCTGGACCGTATCGACCTGCACATCCGCCCCGGTGAGTCGATGGCCCTGGTCGGGGCGACCGGAAGCGGCAAGACGACCCTGACGGCGCTCGTCCCCCGCCTCCACGAGGTGACCTCGGGCCGGATCACGCTGGACGGCGAGGACATCACCGCGATGTCCCGCGAGGAGCTGCGCTCGATGGTCGCGGTGGCCTTCGAGGAGCCGACCCTGTTCTCGGCGAGCGTCGGCGACAACGTCCTGATGGGCGCCGACGGCGGCGCCGGGGAGGCCGAACTGGACCGCGCGCTGTCCGTCGCCCAGGCCGGCTTCGCGCACGCCCTCCCCCAGGGCACCGCGACCCAGGTGGGCGAGCAGGGCCTCAGCCTCTCCGGCGGCCAGCGGCAGCGCCTCGCACTGGCCCGTGCCGTCGTCGGGCGACCCCGGTTCCTGATCCTGGACGACCCGCTGTCCGCCCTGGACGTGCACACCGAGGCGGCCGTGGAGGCGGCCCTGCGCCAGGTCCTGGCCGACACCGCCGCCCTGATCGTGGCGCACCGCCCCTCCACGGTCCTGCTCGCCGACCGGGTCGCCCTGCTCTCCGACGGCCGCATCACCGCCGTGGGCACCCACCACGAACTGCTGCGCACCAACGCGGAGTACGCCCACCTGATGTCGGGCGGACGCTCGCCGGAAGAGCCGGAAGAACAGCAAGGACCGGGAGAACCGGAAGGACCGCAAGGACCGCAAGGACCGCAAGGACCGCAAGAAGAGGACGACGAGCGATGACGGCCCCCACGAAGCCCGTACCGGCCACCGGGGACGAGCAGGACCCGCCGCGCCCCGAGGACACCGGCGACCCCTTCGACCGCGACGTCCTGCCCACTCCCCCGGGCGCGACCTCCGCCCTGCTGCGCTCCCTGCTCGCGCCCATGAAGGCCCGGGTCGCCGGCACCACGCTCCTGCTGCTGCTCCAGCAGGCGGCCGTCCAGGCGGGCCCGCTGCTGGTGGCGTACGCGATCGACACCGCCGTACCGGCGTTCCGCGACCACGACCGCGGCCCGCTGGTCGCGGTGGCGGTCGGCTATCTGCTGTGCGCGCTCGCCTCCGGCGAACTCCAGTGGGCGTTCATCATCGCCTCGGCCCGGGTCAGCCAGGACGTGCTGCTGGATCTGCGGGGCCGGATCTTCCGCCATGGGCAGGCGCTCAGCGTGGACTTCCACGAGCGCTACACCTCGGGCCGGCTGATCTCCCGCTCCACCACGGACGTGGAGTCGCTGCGCGAACTGCTCAGCGAGGGGCTCGACGAGCTCGTCTCGGTCGTGCTGTCCTTCGTCTGCATCTCGGCGATGCTGCTGTGGCTGGACCTGGGGCTCGGCGCGGTGGCGGTGGCGTCCTTCGCGCCGCTGTACCTGCTGATCCGGGCGTACCGGCGGCGCGCGGGGCGGGTGTTCCAGGAGCGGTCGACGGCGATCGCCGCGGTGATCGTGAAGTTCGTGGAGACGATGAACGGCATCCGGCCGGTGCGCGCGTTCCGCCGCGAGGCCGCCAACGACGCCGGTTTCCGCGTCCTGAACCGGCGCCACGAGCGCACCAACGGCGACACCCTGCTGGAGATGGCCCGCTATGTCGTCAGTTCCCGGCTGGTGGCCAACACGACGGTCGCGGTGATCGTGCTGTGGGGTGCCTACCGGGTGGCGGACGGCTCGCTGGAGCTGGGGGTGCTGGCGGCGGCGGTGCTGTACCTGCGCCGGCTGTACGACCCGATCGACCGGCTCGGCATGTTCCTCAACTCCTACGAGTCGGCGGCCGCCTCGCTGGAGAAGATCGCGGGTTTGCTGACGCAGACGCCGTCCGTGCCCGAGCCGACGGCGCCGCGGCCGCTCCCGGCGCCGAGGTCGGACCTGCCCGGCCGCGAGGTGGTCTTCGACGGGGTCAGCTTCGGCTACCGCACCGGCGGCGAGGTGCTACCCCGCTTCGAACTGGTCGTTCCGGCCGGGCAGACCGTCGCCGTGGTCGGCTCCACCGGCGCGGGCAAGACCACCCTGGCCAAGCTGCTGGCCCGCTTCTACGACCCCTCCGCCGGACGCGTGCTGCTCGACGGGGTGGACCTGCGCGAACTCGGCGTGGCCGAACTGCGGCGCGGGGTCGTCATGGTGACGCAGGAGGCCTTCCTGTTCTCGGGCACGGTCGCGGAGAACATCGCGATCGGCCGCCCGGACGCCACCCGTGAGGAGATCGAGCAGGCGGCGAAGGCGATCGGCGCGCACGACTTCATCAGCGCCCTGCCCGACGGCTACGACACGGACGTACGCAAGCGGGGCGGCCGTATCTCCGCGGGTCAGCGGCAACTGGTCTCCTTCGCACGGGCGTTGCTCGCCGATCCGGCGGTGCTGATCCTGGACGAGGCGACCAGCTCGCTGGACATCCCGGGCGAGCGGGCGGTGCAGACGGCGATGGCCACGGTGCTGCGGGGGCGTACGGCGGTGGTGATCGCCCACCGGCTGTCCACCGTGGAGATCGCCGACCGGGTGCTGGTGATGGAGCACGGCCGGATCGTGGAGGACGGCGCACCGGCCGAACTCGTCGCGGGCACGGGCCGCTTCGCGGACCTGCACCGCGCCTGGCGCGACAGCCTGGCCTGAGGGGACGGGGCACACGGTGATCGACGCCTACGAAGATCCCGGGACACCCGACTGCCGGGGCGGATGGCGGTACCTGTGGTGGCTGGTGATGTGCCAGCCGGGCCGGTCGGCCGCCGGGGCGGTGCTGGCCAGCGCGTGGATGGTGCTCCTCGCGGCGACGCCCTATCTGATGTCCCGGGCGATCGACGACGGGCTCCAGCCGGGGAACATGGCCGCGCTGGCCGGCTGGACCGGGCTGCTCTTCCTGGTCGGGGCGTTCAACGCCTGGCTGAGCGTCATGCGGCACCGCACGATGACCCGGGTGCGGATGGACGCCAACTTCCGCACCGTCAAGGTCGTCGTCGACCACGTCGTCCGGCTGGGCGCCGCGCTGCCGCGTCGGGTCGGGGCCGGTGAGGTGGTCACGATCGGCGTCGGCGACGTCCAGACGATCAGCACGTGCCTGACCGTGGTCGGCCCGGGGGTGGGCTCGGTCGTCGTCTACGCCGTCGTGGCCGGGCTGCTGCTGTCGGTCTCGGCGCAACTGGCGGCCGTCGTCCTGCTGGGGGTACCGCTGATCGCGGTGCTGGTGGGGCCGCTGATGCGGCGGTTGCAGGGCGCGGAGGGCGAGTACCGGGAGCGGCAGCGCGTGCTGACCGCGCGGATCGACGACCTCGCGGGCGGGCTGCGGGTGCTCAACGGGCTCGGCGGCAAGGGGCTGTTCGCGGACGCCTTCCGCCGCGACTCGCAGCGGCTGCGGGCGCAGGGCTACCGGGTGGGCGCGGTGACCAGTTGGATGCAGGCCCTCGGGGTGGGCCTGCCGACCCTGTTCCTGGCCGTGGTGACCTGGCTGGCGGCCCGGCTGGCCGCCCAGGGGCGGATCACGGTGGGCGAACTGGTGTCGGTGTACGGCTATGTGGCGGTACTGGTGGGGCCGGTGGCGTTCTTCGTCGATCTGGGCTACCAGCTCAGCCGGGGCGTGGTCGCCGCCCGCCGGGTGGCACGGCTGTTGCGGGTGCAACCGGAGGAGGACACCGGAACGCACGACGGGCCGGCCGAACCGGCGGTGCTGCACGACCCGGTCTCCGGGGTCCGGGTGCCGCCGGGCCGGCTGACCGCGCTGGCCGGGGCCCGGCCCGCCGACACGGCGGCCGTGGTGGACCGCCTGGGCCGGTACGAGCCGTCCGCGGCGACCTGGGGCGAGGCACGGCTCGACGCGATCGGGCTGCCCCGGGTCCGGGAGCGGATCCTGGTCGCCGACAACGAGGCCGACCTGTTCGCCGGGACCCTGCGGGAGCTGGTGTGCGGGCGCCGGGAGCGCGAGGACGCCGACGTGGCACGGGCGGTGCGTGCCGCCGTCGCCGAGGACATCGTGCAGGGGCTGCCGGACGGCCTCGGCTCGGCCGTGACCGCCCAGGGCCGCAGCCTTTCCGGCGGTCAGCGGCAGCGGGTCCGGCTGGTGCGGGCGCTGCTGGCCGATCCGGAGGTGCTGCTGGCCGTGGAGCCCACCTCGGCACTCGACGCGCACACCGAGGCCGCGGTCGCGGACCGACTGCGCGGGGCCCGCGAGGGCCGTACGACGGTCGTCACGACCACCTCCCCGCTGGTGCTGGACCGCGCCGACACCGTCCACTACCTGGTCGACGGCAAGGTCGCCGCCAGCGGCAGCCACCGCGAACTCCTCGACGCGGAGCCGGGTTACCGGGCGCTGGTCGCGCGCGACACCGGGGACGGCGACGCGCTGACCGCGCAGGAGGCCGCACGGTGACGGATCGGGTTCCGGGGCGGCTGCCGGTCGCCGAACCGGCGGACGTACGACGGGCGGCCCTGCGGCTGGTCCGGGCCGACCGGCGGGCCTTCGCGGCCGTTCTGGCGCTGAACGCGCTGGCCGCCGTCGCCGGCCTCGCCGGGCCCTGGCTGCTCGGCCGGATCGTGGACCACGTCCGGGCCGGGGGCGGGGTCGGCGCCGTGGACCGGATGGCGCTCGCCATCCTGGTGTGCGCCTTGGCGCAGTTGCTGCTGGCTCGCTGGGCCCGGTACGTGGGGCACCGCTTCGGCGAACGCACGCTGGGCCGGGTGCGCGAGGAGTTCGTCGGCCGGGCGCTGAGCCTGCCCGCGTCCGTGGTGGAGCGGGCCGGCACCGGCGATCTGACCACGCGCGGCACCGCCGACGTGGCCACGGTGGGCACGACCCTGCGGGACGTCGGGCCCGAGCTGCTCGTGTGCGGCATGGAGGCGCTGTTCGTGCTGGTCGCGGTGTTCGTGCTCGACCCGTTGCTGGGCGTCGTCGGAGTGCTGGCGCTGACCCCGATCTGGTTCGCGCTGCGCTGGTACCTGCGCCGGGCGCGGGACGGCTATCTCGCGGAGGGCGCGGCCACCTCCGAGGTCGCCGAGGTTCTCGCGGCGACCGCCTCCGGGGCCCGTACGGTCGAGGCGTTCCGGCTGGCCGGGCGGCGGGTCGCAGCGAGCCGGGACGCGCTGGAGACGTCCCGGCGCACCCGCCTGTACACGCTCTTCCTGCGCAGCGTGTTCTTCCCGGTGGTGGAGGTGTCGTACATCCTGCCGGTGGCCGGGGTGCTGCTGGTGGGCGGTGTGCTGCACGGGCGGGGGACGGTGAGCCTGGGCGCGGTGGTGGCCGCAGCGCTGTATCTGCGGCAGTTCACCGAACCCCTCGACCAGATCCTGATGCGCGTGGAGCAACTGCAGAGCAGCGGGGCCTCCTTCGCCCGGGTGGAGGGCCTGGCGCGGGCCCCGGAGGCCGTGCCGGGCGGCTCGCCGGAACCGGCGGGCGACCGCATCGACGTGACCGGGGCGCGCTATGCCTACGAGCGGGGCGGCGAGGTGCTGCGCGGGGTCGACCTGACGGTGCGGCCCGGGGAGCGGCTGGCCGTGGTCGGGCCGTCCGGCGCGGGCAAGACCACGCTGAGCAGACTGCTGGCCGGTGTCGACGCACCGACGGCGGGCTCGGTCACCGTGGGCGGGGTGCCGGTCGCCGGTCTGGAGCCGGAGCGGCTGCGCCGCCAGGTCGTCCTGGTCACCCAGGAGCACCATGTGTTCCTCGGCACGGTCCGTGACAATCTGCGGATCGCCGAACCCGCCGCCACCGACGAGGAGTTGTGGTCGGCCCTCGCGGCCGTGGGGGCCGACGCCTGGGTGCGGGAACTGCCGAAGGGCCTGGACACCGGGCTGGGTGCGGCCGGTCACCGCACCGACGGTTCGCAGGCCCAGCAACTCGCCCTGGCCCGTGTGGTGCTGGCCGACCCGCACACCCTGATCCTGGACGAGGCCACGGCGTTGCTCGATCCGGCCACGGCGCGTCACACCGAGCGGGCCCTCGCCGCCGTCCTCCGGGGCCGCACGGTCATCGCCATCGCCCACCGCCTCCACACCGCGCACGACGCCGACCGGGTCGCCGTCATGGAGGACGGCCGTCTGACCGAACTGGGCACCCACGACGACCTGGTGGCCTCCGGCGGGGCGTACGCGGCCCTGTGGCACACCTGGCACGGGAACGGCGCGGCACCGTCGGGCGAGGGCGGCAGCGCCGTGCCGTAGCGGCCATCGCGGGGTCGCCCGCGGCCGTGTGACGGGCCGTCGAACCCCCGGATTTCGGTCGACATCGCGCCCTCCTGCCAGGGTGACCTCCGTGTCGATCCGGCCGTCCAGACGGCTGAAAATCGCCCCTCCTACAGCCCATCCGGCGGCTGGGACCTCGGACGCTGTCTCCGAGGTCCAAGGCGTCCGCGGAGGTCCGTTCATGACGCCGCAACATTTACCGGACAGTCATTTTTCAGCCAACATCACTTCGGGGCACTGACATGTACGCGTCGTTGGTGCCACTCTTCCTCCACCCGCCGCACGAGCACAGCACCCTCACCCCCCGATCCGGGCCGGCAGCCCCACGCCATACCGGATCACCCCCACATAAGGAGCTTGTGTGACTCCCCGCTACGCGCGTCACAAGCGCATCACTCTGGCCGTCGCCACCGCTGTCGCCGCCGGAGCCCTCCTCAGCACCGGTCTGACCACCAGTGCCTCGGCCCAGACCACGGCCGAATCCACCGGCGCGGCCCACCTCGCCGCCGCCCCCACCTTCCTGACCTCCGCCGCCCGCACCTCCCTGATCCAGCAGGCGCAGGCCGACGCCTCCGGGACCGCCCAGGAGATAGGCCTCGGTGCCAAGGAGGGGCTGGTCGTCAGGGACGTCGTCCAGGACGCCGACGGCACGGTGCACACCCGCTACGAGCGCACCTACGCCGGTCTGCCCGTCCTCGGCGGCGACCTCGTCGTCCACACCTCCAAGGCCGGCAAGACCCAGGGCGTGACCAGAGCGAACAAGGCGGCCATCAAGGTCGCCACGCTCACCCCGAAGATCGCCACCGCCAAGGCCGAGAAGCAGGCGGTGACCCTGGCCCAGGCCGCCGGCTCGGAGAAGACCACCGCCGACCAGGCCCCGCGCAAGGTCATCTGGGCGGGCGACGGCACGCCGGTCCTCGCCTACGAGACGGTCGTCGGCGGCCTGCAGGAGGACGGCACGCCGAACCAGCTGCACGTCATCACCGACGCGGCCACCGGCAAGAAGCTCTTCGAGTACCAGGGCATCGAGACCGGCACCGGCAAGACCCTGTACTCGGGCACCGTCAGCCTCACCACCACCCTGTCGGGGTCGACGTACCAGCTGTACGACACCACCCGCGGTGGTCACAAGACCAACAACCTGGCGGGGAAGACCTCCGGCACCGGCACCCTGTTCACCAACACCACCGACGTGTGGGGCACCGGCACCGCCTCCAGCTCCGTCAACGACCAGACGGCTGCCGCGGACGCCGCCTACGGCGCCCAGGTGACGTGGGACTTCTACAAGAACACCTTCGGCCGCAACGGCATCAAGAACAACGGCGTGGCCGCCTACTCCCGGGTCCACTACGGCAACAACTACGTCAACGCCTTCTGGGACGACAGCTGCTTCTGCATGACCTACGGCGACGGCTCGGGCAACACCCACCCGCTGACCTCGCTGGACGTCGCCGGCCACGAGATGAGCCACGGCGTCACCGCCAACACCGCCAAGCTGAACTACTCCGGCGAGTCCGGCGGCCTGAACGAGGCCACCTCCGACATCTTCGGCACGGGTGTGGAGTTCTACGCCAACAACCCGTCCGTCCCGGGCAACTACCTGATCGGCGAGCAGCTCAACCTCAACGGCAACGGCACCCCGCTGCGCTACATGGACAAGCCCAGCAAGGACGGCGCCTCCGCCGACTACTGGTCCTCCACCGTGGGCAGCAAGGACGTGCACTACTCGTCCGGCGTCGCGAACCACTTCTTCTACCTCCTCGCGGAGGGCAGCGGCGCCAAGACGATCAACGGCTTCAGCTACAACTCGCCGACGTACAACGGCGCCACCGTCACCGGCATCGGCCGCGCCAAGGCGCTGCAGATCTGGTACAAGGCGCTGACCACGTACATGACGTCGACCACCAACTACAAGGCCGCCCGCACGGCGACCCTGAACGCGGCGTCGGCGCTGTACGGCTCCAGCAGCACCGAGTACAACGCGGTCGCGGCGGCCTGGACCGCGGTCAACGTGACCTGACCTCGAGCTAGTTGAACGGGGGCGGCCCCCGGGAGGACACCCCTCCCGGGGGCCGCCCTACGCTTGGGGCCATGTCGACGGCACATTTCACCTACGAGGAGGTCGGCGCGACCCGCGAGCAGGGTCACTGCCCGCCAGGCTTCCACCTTCTGCACGTGCGCACCCGCATAGGCGAGGGCGAGGAGGTGTTCCGCCGGGCCTCCGAGGCCGTGATGACGTGGGAGATGCACCGCGCCCTGGGCGTCGGCATCGAGGCGAGCGCGGACCGGGCCGCGCCCGGCGTCGACGTCACCGTCACCCTCGCCGGCGTCGTCAGGGCCCCCTGCCGCGTGGTCTGGACGGAACAGGAGCCCCGCCGCGCCGGCTGGGCCTACGGCACTCTGCCCGGCCATCCGGAGTGCGGCGAGGAGTCCTTCCTGGTGGACCGCACGGGCGACGGCACCGTCTGGCTCACCGTGACCGCGTTCAGCCGCCCGGCCAAGTGGTACGTCCGAGCGGCCGGCCCGGCCACCCGCGGCCTCCAACACGCCTACGCCCGCCGCTGCGGCACAACCCTGCGCAAACTGTGCGCCGACATCCCGCAGCCGTAAGCCGACCCGACGCCCCCATGACAACGCACAGGCACCGAACCCCGGCTCGCGAAAACGGAGTCTGATCCCGGCACACCACCCCCTGCACCAGGCAGGGCGCCCAACGGCCCCGACCGACACAACAGCCCCCGGCCCGGGGAACCGCCACCAGACCCACGCGGCAGCACTCGGCGGCCCCCGACCGGACCGTGGGCCCCTGCCCCGGGCACCGTGCCCGACCCACAGTCCACACGGCGGCGCTCGGCAGCCGCCGATCGGGGTCATAGGCCCCTGGCTCAGGCACCTCGCCCGGCCGACACAAGGGCACCTCCGCACCCCCATCAGCCTGCCCAGCCGACACAACAGCGCCCGCTCCCCACGGCAGCACTCCCGCTCAGCGACCCGCGCGGGCAACGCCTGACGGACCCGACCGGGACCCGGGCCCGGGCACCATGCCCGGCCGACGCAAGGGCGCCTCCGCACCCCGGCACCGTTGCCCAGCCGGCACAACACGCGCACCGCCCCACAGCACCCGCGCCCCCCAGCAGCGCTCCCGCTCCGCACAAGTCCCCCGACCCGCGCGGGCAACGCCTGACGGACCCCGCCCGGGACCCGGGACCCGGGCGCGGACACCATGCCCGGCCGACGCAATGACGCCTCCGCGCCCCGGCACCATTGCCCAGCCGGCGCAACACGCGCACCGCCCCACAACATCACGCGCGACACACGCACCCGCGTCCCGCAGCAGCACTCCCGATCAGCGCAACTCCCCGACCCGCGCGGCAGCGCTCGGCCGGCGCGGTGGTCCGCCTGACCCGCGCGGCGGCGTCCCGCCGTGGCGTGGTGCCGTCCCGGCGGTCTGGCCCAGGCGGTCGGTTGCCAGGCCGGCGGGCCGCGAAGGGCCCGGGCACAGGGGCAGCGTTGCCTCGTGGTGCGGCGGGCGACCGCCGCGGTGGCCGCCCGCCGCCTCACCGGCGTGCCCGTGGCCCCGGCGGTCGGCTGCCGGGTCGCCGGACCCTCGAAGGGCCCCGGGGAGCCGGGGCCCTTCGAGGGTCCGGTCAGCGCAGGAGTACCCCCGCGTGCTCGCCGGCCTCCTCCGGTGGGGTGGTCATCAGGCCCAGTTCCGCGTTGGAGGCGAGGAAGCGGTGGGTGGGGAGGATGCGGACCGTGTAGCCGTAGGGGCCGGTGCGGTCCAGGGACAGGGGGCCCTCGTACACCCAGCGGCCGTCGGAGTCGGGGGCGCCCGCGGGTTTCAGCGGGACGGCGGTGGCGTCGGTGATGCGGTCCTCCTCGTCCACCCGGCCCGAGACGGCCTGCACCTCCACGTCGTCCGGGCCGAGGCTGCCCAGGCCCACACGCACCCGCAGGCCGAGGGTGGCACCGAGTTCGGCGGTGGCCGTACTGGCCGAGGTCTCCACGTGGTCGACGGTCACCTCGTGCCACGCCGAACGCACCCGCGCCTTCCACGCCGCGAGCTCACGCGCAGCGTCCGGGCCGAGGGCGCGGTGGGCCTGGGCGGCGGGAGCGTACAGCCGCTCCACGTACTCGCGGACCATGCGGCCCGCCAGCACCTTCGGGCCGAGCAGGGACAGGGTCCTGCGGACCATCTCGATCCACCGCTCGGGCAGCCCGTCCCGGCCGTGCTCGTAGAAGCGGGGCGCCACCCGCTGCTCCAGCAGGTCGTACAGCGCGGCGGCCTCGACGTCGTCCCGGTGGTCCGGGTCGGTGCCCGCCCCGTCCGCGGTCGGGATGGCCCAGCCGAAGTCCGGCTGGAACCACTCGTCCCACCAGCCGTCCAGCACGGACAGGTTCAGACAGCCGTTGAGCGCGGCCTTCATCCCGGAGGTCCCGCACGCCTCCAGCGGCCGCAGCGGGTTGTTCAGCCAGACGTCGCAGCCGTGGTAGAGCTTCTGCGCCATCGCCATGCCGTAGTCCGGCAGGAAAACGATCCGGTGGCGCACCCGCGGGTCGTCGGCGAAGCGGACCAGCTCCTGGATGAGCCGTTTGCCGCCGTCGTCCGCCGGGTGCGCCTTGCCCGCGACCACGATCTGCACCGGCCGCTCGGGGTGCAGCAGCAGGTCCATCAGCCGGTCCCGGTCACGCAGCATCAGCGTCAGCCGCTTGTACGACGGGACCCGGCGCGCGAAGCCGATCGTCAGCACCTCCGGGTCGAGGACGCCGTCGATCCAGCCCAGCTCGGCGGTCCCGGCGCCGCGCTGCCGCCAGGCGGCCCGCAGCCGGCCGCGCACCTCCGTCACCAGTTGCTCGCGCAGTTCGCGGCGCAGCTCCCAGACCTCCAGGTCGGAGATGTCGTCGACGGCGTCCCAGCGGTCGGAGTCGCCCACGGTCAGCGCGTCCTCGGTGCGCTGGGCGCCGACCTGCCGGGCGCCGAGCCGGAACACTTCCGGGGCCACCCAGGTCGGGGCGTGCACTCCGTTGGTCACCGAGGTGATCGGCACCTCCTCGGGGTCGAATCCCGGCCACAGTCCGGCGAACATCTCCCGGCTGACCCTCCCGTGCAGCAGCGAGACGCCGTTGGCGCGCTGGGCCAGCCGGAGGCCCATCACCGCCATGTTGAACAGGTTCGGCTCGCCGCCGGGGTACGTCTCCATGCCCAGCCGCAGGATCCGCTCGACGTCGATGCGGGGCAGCTCGGCGTCGGGCCCGAAGTGGCGGGCGACCAGCTCCCGGTCGAAGCGGTCGATCCCGGCCGGGACGGGCGTGTGGGTGGTGAAGACGGTCCCCGCGCGCACCGCCTCCAGGCCCGAGTCGAAGTCCAGCCCCCGGTCGCACAGCTCGGCGATGCGCTCCAGGCCGAGGAAGCCCGCGTGGCCCTCGTTGGTGTGGAAGACCTCCGGCTCGGGATGGCCCGTGAGCCGGCAGTACGTCCGCACCGCCCGCACCCCTCCTATGCCCAGCAGCATCTCCTGAAGGAGCCGGTGCTCGCTGCCGCCGCCGTAGAGCCGGTCGGTCACCCCGCGCTCGCCGAGGTCGTTCTCCTCGACGTCGGAGTCCAGCATCAGCAGCGGAATCCGGCCGACCTGGGCGACCCAGATCCGGGCGTGCAGGGCCTTGCCGCCGGGCAGCGCCAGCGAGACCGGCGCCGGGGCGCCGTCGGACTCCTTCAGCAGGGTGACGGGCAGCTCGTTGGGGTCCAGGACCGGGTAGTGCTCCTGCTGCCAGCCGTCCCGGGACAGGGTCTGCCGGAAGTAGCCGTGCCGGTACAGCAGCCCCACCCCGATCAGTGGCACGCCGAGGTCGCTGGCCGCCTTCAGATGGTCGCCGGCGAGGATGCCGAGGCCGCCGGAGTACTGCGGCAGCGCGGCCGTGATGCCGAACTCGGGCGAGAAGTAGGCGACCGCGGCGGGCAGGCCCTCGGACCGGTCCTGGTACCAGCGGTCACCGGTCACGTAGTCGTGCAGGCCGTCGGCGGCGGCGGTCAGCCGGCGCAGGAACCGGCGGTCGCCGGCCAGCTCGGTCAGCCGCGCGGGACGCACACTGCCGAGCAGGCGTACGGGGTCGCCGCCCGAGGAGGCCCAGCGCTCGGGGTCGACGGACTGGAAGAGGTCACGGGTCTCGGCGTGCCAGGACCAGCGCAGGTTGCGGGCCAGCTCGCTGAGCGGGCGCAGGGGCTCGGGGAGAACGGGACGGACGGTGAACCGACGGATCGCCTTCACATGCCACCTCGGCGCGTTCGCTGGATGGACGCACTGCGCTGTGCGCCCCGTCACACAAAACCGTACCGGTCCGAGTGCGGGCACCGCTGAGTTCGGACACTGTCCGACATCGACCTGAACAGACTGGTTCGACCCCTGCGGCGTCCGTGTCCGGACTGGACCGGTCTTGTGTGTGGACATACGCGCGAGTAGTTAACAAAGTGCCGGAATGCTCACCCGAATAGGGTGGGAAGGCTCCTCCAGTACACCGACAGCAGGACCAGACGCAGTGCCCCGCAGAACCCAGCAGGACCCACCTCCCCACACACCTCCGCCCACACCCTCGTTGACGCGGACAGGAGCGGTCATGCCCGCCACGCACCACCCGGCAGCATCACGGACAACCAGCAAGAGCAGCACCGGCGACGCCTCCGGCCGGCCCGGCGCCGACGCGCCGCCGGCCCCCCACCAGGACGCCGCCCGGCAGACCCCGCCGGCCCCGGAACCACCCCCGACGGGCGGCGCCACGGCCGTCGGCCGGATACCCGTCCTCGACGTCCGCCCGGTCGTCCAGCACGGCCGCAGGCCCGCCAAGGCGGTGACCGGAGAATCGTTCGAGATCTCGGCCACCGTCTTCCGCGAGGGTCACGACGCCGTGGCCGCGAACGTCGTCCTGCGCGATCCGGGGGGCCGCCCCGGCCCATGGACGCCGATGCGCGAGCTGGCGCCCGGCACCGACCGCTGGGGCGCCACCGTGACCGCCGGCGAGCCCGGCCACTGGACGTACCAGGTGGAGGCCTGGGCGGATCCGGTCACCACCTGGCGGCACCACGCGCAGATCAAGATCCCCGCCGGTCTGGACACCGACCTGGTCCTGGAGGAGGGCGCGCGCCTGTACGAGCGCGCCGCCTCCGGAGTGCCCCGGGACGACGGCGGCCGGGACACCGTCCTGACCGCTGTGGCGGCGCTGCGGGACGAGAACCGGCCGGCCGCGGCCAGGCTGGCGGCGGCGTTGACGCCGGAGGTGGACGCGGCCTTGGCCCGGCATCCGCTGCGGGACCTGGTCACCGCCTCCGAACCGCTCGGCCTG